>JAGYOO010000014.1 GCA_018399295.1 Candidatus Omnitrophota bacterium
ACCGGGCCTGCCTGCGGGTAATCCGGCATAATATCGCGCTGTTGAATGTCCAGGAGCGCTGCCGGGTGATCCCGGGAGACGTCCATGCCGTCCTTCCCAGGCTCAAGCGCGAGGGAGCGAAGTTTTCAACTCTTCTTGCCGACCCACCTTACGGCGAAGAAACGGCAAAAAAAATCTTGCTTGAAATTTCCATGTGTGATATAGTAGACCATCCTGCGGTTTTCATATTGGAACATTCGAAGCAAGATAAACTGCCGGAACGACTTAACGATCTTAAATTGCTTCGGTTTAAGCAGTACGGAGACACCGCGGTATCGTTTTACGAACTATGAAATTCGGTATGGTATTTTCTTGTCGGGCAATTTCCTGAAGCAGAAAGCCAGAACATGCGTGATAAGCGAAGAGGTGTTTATCCCGGCACTTTTGATCCGGTTACTTTTGGACATATTGACCTGATTAAAAGAGCCTCTCGGGTGTTTGATGAAGTAATTGTGGCTGTGGGGGAAAACAGCGAGAAAAAACCTGTTTTCGCTCAATCGGAGCGGATTTCTATGTTACTGGAGGCCGTGAAGGGTATCCCGAATGTTATGGTTGAGGGCTTCCGGGGGCTTGTGGTTGATTATGCCAAACAAAAAAAGGCAGGGGCGATAATTCGAGGTTTGAGAATGGTCTCTGATTTTGAGTACGAATTTCAGATGGCCTTGACCAACCGGAAGCTGAATCCGGATGTCGAGGTAGTATTCATGATGACCAAAGATTCATATTCGTTCATTTCCAGTAAACTTATTAAAGAGATCGCTTCTTATGGCGCTGATCTTAGTGATTTTGTGCCGGATTTTGTGCAAAAGCGGTTACAACAGGAACTTAGAGACGGGTGATGTTATGAACGTACTTAATGCGCTAAGACGCAGAGCTCAACAGGCAAAAAAAACTATTGTTCTTCCTGAAGCCTCGGATGAACGGGTGCGGCAGGCCGCGGATACGGTTATTAGGGAGGGCCTGGCCAGGCTCATCCTCCTGGGTCGCAGGGATGAGATCCTGGAGACTGCCTCTGCCGAGGGCCTGGACCTTGCTCAGGCGGAGATTATCGATCCGATTGCCGATCCCGCGTTTGAAGAATACGCAACGCGGTTTTTTGAGGCGAGAAAACATAAAGGTGTCAGTGAAGAAGATGCCAGGGCTTTGATGGCCCAGACGGTTTATTTCGGGGCGATGATGGTGGCGACGGAACGGGCCGACGGATTTGTGGCCGGTGCTGTAACTACTACTGCCGAAGTGGCCAAGGCCGCGATCTATTGTATCGGATTCGGAGGGAGAGTCGGGACGATTTC
Source organism: Candidatus Omnitrophota bacterium (assembly GCA_018399295.1). Taxonomy (GTDB): domain Bacteria; phylum Omnitrophota; class Gorgyraeia; order B26-G9; family B26-G9; genus M55B170. The sequence continues at coordinate 1,332 of JAGYOO010000014.1, forward strand.
CAGCTCTTTTCTAGTGAGTGTTCCTGATTCTGAATACGGCGAGCATGGAGTTTTTGTCTTTGCCGACTGCGGGATTGTTCCCCAGCCGTCTCCCTCACAGCTGGCCAATATTGCCGGCGCGGCTGCTGAGCTGTTCCGGCTGCTGGTTGAAGTGGAGCCGCGAGTGGCGTTGTTAAGCTTTTCGTCAAAGGGGAGCGCGGAACATGAAGCGGTGGCAAAAGTGATCCGCGCTAAACAGATAATCGAAGAGCGTTTTCCAGACCTGGTGGTTGACGGCGAACTTCAGCTGGACGCGGCGATTGTTCCGGAGGTGGCCGCGATAAAGGCCCCGGACAGTCAGGTTGCCGGCAAGGCGAATGTTCTTATTTTCCCCGATCTTAACGCGGGAAATATCTCTTATAAGCTCGTGCAGCGTCTGGCCAAGGCTGATGTCATCGGGCCGATGATGCTGGGATTGAGAAAACCCTGCAGTGATCTCTCCCGCGGCTGTACGCGGGAAGAAGTGGTAAACGCGGTCTGTACGACTGCCATTCGGGTAATTGCCTGAAGAGATGAATATCCTTATCATCAACTGTGGCAGCTCCTCCATAAAATACCGGCTTGTAAGGGCGGGACGTTTTCAGTCCCTGGTTTCCGGGATTGTGGAAAATATCGGGACGGATAAGGCCCGGATAATTAATGAACATAAGGGAGGTAAGCGACAGTATCGAGCTTCTCTTCCTGATTATGAGTCGGCCATTCAAAAGATTAGTGAATTGCTGTCGGATCCGGAGGCCGGCGCCATCAAGGATAAGTCCGAGATCTTTGCGGTTGGGCACCGGGTGGTCCATGGCGGGGAAGAATTTAAGTCCGCGGTAATTATTGACAAATATGTTTTAAGCCGGATAAGTTTTTACAGCCGTCTGGCACCGTTGCATAATCCTCCGGCAGTAAACGGGATAAAGGCGGCAATGAAAATTTTTCCGGATATTCCCCAGGCGGCTGTTTTCGATACCGCCTTCCATCAGACCATGCCTTCGGAGGCATATGTCTACGCTCTTCCCTATGATTATTACCGCCGGTATGGTATCCGGCGTTACGGATTTCACGGTACAAGCCATCGTTACGTGGCTAACACGGCCGCGGCGCGGCTGAAAAAGCCGTTAACCCGTCTCAAGCTGATAACCTGTCATCTGGGAAACGGCTGCAGTATCACTGCCGTTAGAAACGGGATCTCTGTGGATACGAGTATGGGCTTTACTCCACTGGAGGGGCTGGTGATGGGGACCCGGTGCGGGGATTTGGATCCGGCCCTGGTTGGGTATATAATGGAGAAGGAAAAGCTGAGCATTGAACAGATCAGTCAGATATTGAACAGCAAAAGCGGACTTCTTGGAATCTCCGGTATCAGTAACGATATGCGGGATCTGATCACAGCGGCTGAAGAGGGTGAAGAGCGGGCCCGACTGGCCATTGACATATTTATTTACCGGGTTAAAAAATATATCGGTGCCTATCTGGCGGTGATGGACGGGGCCGACGCGGTTGTGCTTACAGCCGGAATCGGAGAAAATTTTCCTCAGATGAGAACTAGGCTTAAGCGGGAGTTGAAGAATCTGCTGCAGGGAACTCCGGTAATGACAATTGCGACAAATGAAGAAAAGTTGATTGCTCAGGATACCTTCGAACTTGTCCGTGTCGCAGGAAAGAGGTGAGGTCATGAAGATAAACATACATGAGATCCCGCCTCAGGGTGTGACGCTCGAAGAAACAATAAGTGGTGAGATCCTGGACGTGGATCGTCCGGATATTGAAGTTGACGGGCCGGTTCGCGTGAAGGCCCAGGTGCAGCGGAAAAAGGATGGCGTGCGGATCGGGTTGGAGATCGAGGCTGGTATTCACATTACCTGCGGGCGCTGTCTTGATTATATTGAAAAAAACATCACCCGGCAAAGTGAAGTATTTAAGCCGGTCAAGGAAGATAAGGTTATTGATTTAATTCAGATTGCGCGGGAAGAACTGGTCCTGGGGTTTCCCGCAACAGCGCTTTGCCGGGAAGACTGTCGTGGTTTGTGTCCGGTTTGCGGCCGGAATCGGAATCTGCGGCAGTGTAATTGCCCGGAAGACAGCCGGGTTTCACAGAATATTAAAATAGAGTGAATAAATCAAGGAGGTATTAAATGGCCCATCCTAAACGGAAGCATTCGCGCGCCCGTAGGGATAAGAAGAGAACGCACATAAAGATTTCCGATCCCGCGCTTTCCCTCTGCCCGTCCTGCGGTCAGCCAAAGGCGCCGCATCACGTTTGCGATAAATGCGGGGTGTATAAAGGGAAGCAGTACGTAGAGATTAAAGAGAAGAAACCCAAGAAATAGCTTTTATGGATAAACAGGGATTAGTTATCGCGATTGATGCTATGGGGGGTGATAAGGCCCCGGAAGTGGTGGTCAAGGGTGCGTTGGCGGCTGCCGCCGACATGGAGGGAAGGATCGCACTGGTTGGAAATGAGCCTGAGATCCGTTCGATCCTTGAGTCCTTGAAGCAGTCTCTGCCGGAAAACATCTATATCCGACATGCCTCGGAAAAGATTGGCATGGAGGAGCCGCCGGCAGTGAGTGTTCGTCGGAAAAAAGATTCTTCGATCAATGTGGCGGTGCGAATGGTAAAGGACGGCGAGGCATCGGCCATGGTCTCAGCTGGAAATACCGGAGCGGTGGTTTGCGCGGCCAGCCTGTTTCTAAGACCCCTTCCCGGGGTGGATCGCCCCGGGATCAGTGTTCTGTTTCCCACCTTGACCGGCGTAGTGCAGGTCATGGACGTGGGCGCGAACATTGATGCCAAGCCCGAGCATCTGTTGCAGTACGGGGTCATGGGTACTATTTATTCCCGCTATGTTCTGCGTAAGGAGAATCCCCGGGTCGGTCTGCTTAATATCGGCGAAGAGGAGACCAAGGGGCCGGAATTCGTGAAGGAGACGTTCAAGCTGCTTGAACAGCATCAAAATGTTAATTTTATCGGAAACATTGAAGGCCGGGATATCTTTACCGGTGATTGCGATGTAATAATCTGTGACGCTTTTCTCGGTAATGTGGTTTTAAAGGTTTCGGAGGGGCTTGCCGACGCGTTTAAGGAGCTGTTGAAGCGGAAGCTCGGCTCCAGCCTTATCTGCCGAATCGGGTCGCTGCTCAGCGCTCCGGCCTTTCGGGCCTTAAAGAAGGAAATTGATTATTCAGAGTACGGCGGGGCGCCTTTGCTGGGAGTGGATGGGGTCTGTATTGTCGCTCATGGCGGATCTTCCGAGAACGCGATAAAGAATGCTATCAATGTCGCGCGTAAATCAGTCTTAAACGACGTTAATGATCATATTGTTGAGGCGATCAGGAATGGAAGAAAAAGTGAATAGTTCTGCTGCCTTTGTTTTCCCCGGGCAGGGTGCCCAGTATGTGGGAATGGGCCGGGAACTCTATGAAGATTATGCGGTTGCGCGGGAGGTATTCGATTCCGCGCAAGAGGTGCTTGGCTTTGACTTGGCCCGGATCTGCTTTGAAGGGCCGCGGGAGGAACTGACGAAAAGCGCTGTTTGCCAGCCGGCTATCCTGACTCACAGTATTGCCGCTTTGATGGTGCTGAAGGAAGTCACGGATCGGAAAGTTCTGCTGCCTTTGGTCTGCGCCGGGCTTAGTCTGGGGGAATATTCGGCAATGACGGCTTGCGGTATTCTTGAGTTTAAGGACGCGGTGCGGCTGGTTCATCTGCGGGGAAAGTATATGGACGAGGCCTCAGATTTGAATCCCGGGGGAATGGTGTGCGTGCTCGGTCTGGAGCCGGCGGCAGTAAAAGAGGTTTGCGAACAGACCGGTACCGAGGTGGCCAATCTCAACAGTCCGGGGCAGGTAGTAGTATCCGGAAGTCTTCCGGATCTTAACGTCCTGACTGAAGCGGCCCGGGCGGCTGGTGCCAAAAGAGTTATTCCGCTGCAGGTGAGCGGAGCTTTTCACTCGTCTCTGATGAATCCGGCCGCGGAAAAACTTGCTGCTGAGATTGCCAGGACAAAGATGGATAATCCGAAAACAGGCTTTATTGCTAATGTGAGCGCGGAATTTGAATCCGACCCGGCCCGGATCCGTGAGCTGCTTATCCGGCAGGTGAAAGAGACGACTCGCTGGGAAGCAAGCGTGCGGCAGATGACAGAGGCCGGGGTTAAACGATTTCTGGAGATCGGACCAGGCAAGGTTCTGCGTGGATTGATTCAGAAGATCGATCGGGAGGCCGGAATAATCAATCTGGAGAAGGCCGGAGATTTTGAGGGCATCAATTCATTGAAGGAGGTGTTATGAAACTGCAGGGAAAAGTGGCGGTTATAACCGGAGGCGCGCGGGGTATTGGGAAGTCGATTGCCGAGGCTCTGGCCCGCGAAGGCGCTGATTGCGCTATCTGCGATGTAAACCCTGAAGACTTAGCTGTTTGTGCTGCGGATATTGAGGCATTAGGCGTTAAAAGTCTATCCTGTCAGCTTGATGTTTCCAGTCTTACGCAATGTGAAGAAACAGTCAATAAAATTATTGACAAGTTAGGGAAAATAGATATACTAATCAATAATGCCGGCATCACCCGGGACGGCCTGCTTCTGAGAATGAAAGAGCAGGATTGGGATCAGGTTATTGCGGTAAATCTTAAAGGTACTTTTAATTGTACTAAGGCAGCTCTTAAGACTATGCTCAAGCAAAAGAGCGGCAAAATAGTCAACGTCGCCTCAATCATCGGAATCATGGGCAACGCGGGACAGGCTAATTACGCCGCTTCGAAAGCCGGGATTATTGGTCTTACCAAAAGCACTGCCAAAGAAGTAGCTTCCCGAAACATAACAGTGAATGCGATTGCTCCGGGATTTATTGAAACCAGAATGACTGAGGTTTTGCCGGAGAGTGTGCGAAACGAGATGCTTAAACAGATTCCTCTGGCCCGTTTCGGAAGTCCGGAGGACGTCGCCCGTCTGGTTCTGTTTCTCAGCAGCGACGAGTCAAGCTATATCACCGGTCAGGTCGTTCAGATCGACGGTGGGATGGTAATGTAACTTGGTTGAAAGGAGGAAAAAAAGACATGGCGGTAGACGAAAAGGTAAAGGCAATAATAGTTGATCAGTTGGGTGTGAAGCCTGAGGAAGTAACGTCAACAGCTTCCTTTGTGGATGACCTGGGTGCCGATTCGCTGGATACGGTGGAGTTGGTTATGGCTCTGGAAGAAGAGTTCGGGGTTGAGATTCCGGATGAGGATGCCGAGAAGATGACCACCGTTGGCGAGGCTATCAAGTATATTGACGAAAAAACCGGCAACAAGGAATAAGTCGCAGCGTTTCTAATGGAAAAAAGAAGAGTAGTCGTAACCGGCATGGGAGTAATATGCCCGGTTGGCAATACCAAGGATGAGTTCTGGAAATCCCTCTGCGAAGGTCGGAGCGGTGCCGGTCGTGTAACATATTTTGACCCATCGCTGTTCTCCTCTCAAATCGATGCCGAGGTGAAGAATTTCGATCCCACCCTGTACGTGACGCCGAAAGAGCTCAAGCGGATGGGCCGGTTCATCGAATTGGCCGTCTGTGCCGCGAAAATGGCTAACCAGGATTCCGGCCTTGATCTTGATCAAGAAAACCGGGAGCGGATCGGAGTCCTGATCGGGTCGGGTATTGGAGGGCTTTCGGTTGTCGAACAGCAGGAAAAGGCCTATCTGGAACGTGGTCCTGGACGCATTTCTCCGTTTCTCATCCCCATGCTTATCGTTAACATGGCTCCGGGAATGGTTTCCATTGCCCTGGGAGCTAAAGGGCCGAATTCCTGCGTGGCCACAGCCTGCGCCTCAGGTGGCCATGCTATCGGCGACGCGTTTAAGGTGATTGAGCGGGGAGATGCCGAGGTGATGTTTACCGGGGGAACTGAAAGTTGTCTCACTCCGTTGGGATTTGGCGGATTTTGCGCGATGAAAGCCCTGACGACCCGTAATGACGATCCGTTGCATGCCTCCCGGCCATTTGACCGGGACCGCGACGGATTTCTGATGGGGGAGGGGGCCGGAATTATAGTACTTGAAGAGATGGAGCACGCGAAAAAACGCGGTGCTCCAATATACGCGGAATTGGTCGGTTATGGTATGAGTGGGGATGCTTATCACATGACCGCTCCGGATCCTGAAGGCGACGGCGGGGCCCGCTGTATGGCCGCCGCGCTGAACGACGCGAAGATTCCTCTCGCGGAAGTGGACTATATAAATGCTCACGGAACGTCCACTCCTTTAAATGATAAGATCGAGACTCTGGCGATTAAAAAGGTGCTTGGCGAACACGCCTATAAAGTCGCGGTAAGTTCGACCAAATCCATGACCGGGCATCTTCTTGGCGCGGCCGGGGGGGTCGAGTTCGCCGCGTGCGCACTGGCGATAAAACATGGCATCATCCCACCTACGATTAATTACGAAAATCCCGATCCTGATTGTGATCTTGATTATGTGCCGAACAACGCGCGGGAAAAGAAAATAAAAGTCGCGATGTCCAATTCCCTCGGTTTTGGCGGCCACAACGTGACACTGGTTCTGCGGAATATTTAGTCCGTCTTGGTTTTTTAAAATCTTCCACGCGTGTTACGTGGCGTTTTCTTGTTAGAAAGGAGTAATTATTATGGATTACCTGCTCACCGAAGAACAGATCATGGTTCGTGATCTGGCTCGAAAGATAGCGCAGGGGAAACTCAAGGAATGCGTTGCTGAATATGATCGGGAGGGAAAGTTTCCTTGGCCGGTCATGAAACAGCTGGCTGAGGCGGATCTGTTTGGAGTTTATATAGAGGAGAAGTACGGAGGCATGGGAGCTGGCATCTTGGAACTATGTTTGGTTACCGAGGAGCTGTCTAAAGTCTGCGGCGGGACTGCCGTTAGTTACGCGGCCTCAGCGCTGGGGACCGATCCGATCATTCTGTTTGGAAATGAAGAGCAGAAAATGAAATATCTGCCGGATATTGCCGCCGGAAAGAAATTGGCCGCGTTTGGATTGACTGAGCCGAACGCCGGCAGTGATGCCGGAGCGATTGAGACTACCGCCCGCAAAGACGGTGATTTTTATGTGCTTAACGGTATGAAACATTTCATTACTAATGCCGGAGAGGCTGAGATATATACGGTCATTGCCATGACCGATAAGACTAAAGGCGCGCGGGGCGCGTCAGCGTTTATCGTGGAAAAGGGCACTCCCGGATTCACGTTCGGAAAAAAAGAAGAAAAGCTTGGTATCCGCACCTCGGCTACCAGTGAATTGATCTTTAACGAATGCCGCATTCCGAAGGAAAATCTGCTGGGTAAAGAGGGAATGGGGTTTGTGATTACCATGAAGACCTTTGATTTTTCGCGTCCGGGCGTAGCCGCTCAGGCCGTGGGAATTGGACAGGGAGCTCTGGATCTGGCCGTTGATTATGCCAAGCAGCGTCAGCAGTTCGGCAAGCCGATCTCCAGTTTTCAGGGTGTCAAGTTCATGCTGGCGGATATGGCGACCCAGGTTGAAGCGGCTCGGGCGCTGGTTTACAGTGTGGCCAGGATGATTGACAGCGGTAATACCAAGGTTGCCAAAGAATCGGCCATGGCTAAAATGTACGCCTCGGATGTGGCGATGAAAGTCAGTACGGATGCGGTTCAGGTGTTCGGTGGTTATGGTTATATGCGGGAATATCCGGTGGAAAAGTTCATGCGGGACGCCAAGATTACCCAGATTTATGAAGGAACGAACCAGATCCAGAGGGATATTATCGGCAACAATCTGATTAAAGAGGCAATGGGCAAGAAGTGAATATAGCAGTCTGCATCAAGCAGGTTCCTGATACAACTGAGGTGCGCATCAATCCGGAGACGAACACGCTGATCCGGGACGGGGTAGCCTCGATTATTAATCCTTTCGATACCTATGCTATCGAAGAAGCCCTGTGTTTGCGGGAACGCTTTGGCGGAAAGGTAATCGTATTGACCATGGGCCCGCCGCAGGCTGAAGCGGCCTTGCGGGAGACGATCTCGCTGGGAGTCGATGAGGTAGTTCTTCTGTCGGATCGGGCGTTTGCCGGCAGTGATACTCTGGCTACGAGTTATGCCCTGGCTCAGGGAATCAGAAAAATCGGTGATGTCGACCTGATCCTCTGCGGCAAGCAGGCCATTGATGGAGATACGGCCCAGGTCGGACCGGGAATCTCGGTTTGGCTGGACATACCCCAGGTTACTTATGTTAAAAAAATAGAGGAACTGCGGGAAGAACAGGAAAAGAAGATGTTTCGGGTGCAGCGGATGACTGAGGAAGGTTACGATGTCCTGGATGTGCCGTTGCCATGTCTGCTGACCGTAGTGAAGGAAATAAATGAGCCGCGGCTGCCGTCTCTTAAAGGGATGATGCGCGCCAAAAAGGCTGAGGTGCTTAAATGGACCGCGGCGGATATCGGCTGTGAAGATCAGAAGATCGGTCTGGATGGTTCACCGACTCAGGTAAAAAAGATTTTTTCTCCTCCGGCCCGTCCGGGTGGAGAGATCCTTTGCGGTGAACCGGCGGAGATAGCGGCTAAACTAAAGCAGTATTTAAAAGGTGTAAACTGAGATGGCGGTAGAGGTTATTCAGGAGAAGTGCGTAGGCTGCGGGATGTGTCTGCGGGCCTGTCCGTTCGGGGCCATAGAACTTGAGAACAACATCGCGGTTATAAAGGATAAGTGCGTGGCCTGCGGTGCCTGCATTGAAAGTTGTAAGTTCGACGCGATTATCATGCGTAAACATGAGCAGGTAAACGAGCCTGAGGACAATTTTCAGGACGTCTGGGTGTTTGCCGAGCAGAAAGACGGGGAGATTCAGCCGGTGGTGTTTGAACTTCTCGGTGAAGGGCGTAAATTGGCCGACAAGCGCGGACAGAAGCTGGCCGCGGTTCTGCTGGGTGAGAAAGTTAAAGACCGCTGTCAGGAATTGTTTGAACGCGGAGCGGACAAGGTCTACCTTCTGGAGTCAGCGGAACTAAAGCAGTATCGGGACGAGCCTTATTCCAGGGCCATGGTTAAACTAATCCGTGAATATAAACCGGAGATCGTTCTTACCGGAGCTACTACCATCGGGCGTAGTCTGATTCCCCGGGTCGCGGTAGAATTGAAGACCGGGTTAACGGCCGATTGCACGGCCTTGGATATTGATGAGGAGAACGGATTACTGCTACAGACCCGGCCGGCATTCGGCGGGAACATTATGGCGACTATTATCTGTCCACATCAGCGGCCGCAGATGGCCACGGTCCGGCACAAGGTAATGAAAGAGGCTCAGCCGCAGCCCGGCCGGCAGGGAGAGATAATTGAAGTAAAGTGTAAAGACCCTGCAATCTGCGGGCTTACCCGGATTGTAAACGTGGTTAGAGAAGCGGAAGAGACAGTCAATATAACGGAAGCGGATATTATCGTCAGCGGTGGAAGGGGAGTCGGTTCACCGGAAAAGTTTGAGATGGTGGAAAAACTGGCGCAGGCGGTTGGCGGAGCGGTTGGCGCTTCCCGGGCCGCGGTTGACAGCGGCTGGATTTCTTATTCGCACCAGGTCGGACAGACTGGTAAGACCGTTTGCCCGAAAATTTACTTTGCCTGCGGAATTTCCGGCCAGATCCAGCATCTTGTGGGAATGCAGTCCGCTGATGTCATCATCGCGATCAACAAGGATCCGGACGCGCCGATATTCAAGATGGCGACCTACGGAATCGTCGGTGATCTGTTTGAGGTAATCCCGGCATTGATAAAAGAGTTTGAGAAAAAATAAAGCGGTTCAGAGGATGCGCGAGATGTTTACCCTCAGAAAGTAATATGCTTTTTGAGGGTTTTTTGTTTTGGCAAAAAGTCAGGAGGAATTGATGATCAGAAAAGCTTTGTTTACGCTGTTGCTTGTGCTATTTTCGGTTCAAGCCGGGGCCGCGGATTTTAAAAGCACTCGTCAGGATCAGGAGAGCATCGCGGTTACGATTTACAACAGCAGTCTGGGGCTGGTAAAGGATGTTCGCAGACTGACCCTGGAACAGGGGATTTATGACCTTAAATTCATGGACGTAGCCAGCGGCATAAATCCGGTAACCGTACATATAAAGTCCCTGACCAGTCCCGAAAAATTGGCGGTTTTAGAGCAGAATTATGAATATGATTTGCTTAACCCTAAAAAGCTTCTGGATAAGTACTTAGGCAGGGAAGTCAAGCTTTTGGACCGGAATGAATTTTCCGGCGAGGAAAAGCTGTTTAAGGCTGAGCTTCTGAGCAATAACCAGGGGCCGATCTACAGGATAGACGGCGAGATCCATATAAATCATCCGGGCCGGGTGATCCTGCCGGAAATACCGGAAAACCTGATTGCCAAGCCGACCCTGGTCTGGATGTTGAAAAATGAGGAAAAGAAAGAACAGATGATCGAGGCCTCGTATCTGACCTCCGGGATAAACTGGCAGGCGGATTATGTTCTTATTCTGAATAAGAAAAATGACCAGGCTGATCTGAACAGCTGGGTGACGATCAACAATCAGAGCGGGGCGACCTATGAAAATTCGCGGGTAAAACTGGTTGCCGGGGATGTTAACCGAGTCCGGGAAGAGAGAAATATTTTACATAAAAGTGGCATGGATATAATGGAGACTTCCAGCGGAGGTTTTCGCGAGGAGGCATTTTTTGAGTACCATCTCTACAGTCTGGACCGGTTGACCACGATCAAGGACAGGCAGACTAAACAGGTGGAACTGCTTTCGACCGCAAATGTTCCAGTCAAAGAGCGCATGATCTATTACGGTGCGCCGCACTATTTTCGGAACCAGTCTACCGGGCAGATGCAGTCGAAACAGAAGGTCGGTGTGTTTCTTGATCTTGAAAATCGTAAGGAACATAATCTGGGAATGCCGTTGCCCGCGGGAGTGATCCGGGCGTATCGGGAAGATACTTCCGGCAGTCTGCAGTTTATCGGCGAAGACCGAATCGATCATACTCCCAAAAACGAGAAGATCACAATAAAGATGGGCGACGCGTTTGACGTGGCGGCCGAGAGGGTGCAGACGGATTACAAGATCCTTCACAAAAACGCCTACCAGAGGTTTGATTCTGAACAGGAATGGAAGATAACCCTGAGAAACCATAAGGACCACCCGGTAGAGGTTGAGGTAGTGGAACCTTTTTCCGGCGAATGGGAGATCGTTAATTCCAACTTTAACTTCGATAAAGTCGATGCCAATACCGCTAAATTCCTGATTAAAATCGGCAAGCAGGCAAGCGCGACCCTGGTTTACCGGGCGCGAATCAGATATTACTGATCCTGTTTGAAAGTCCTCGAGCTATAATGCAAAATCAGTTATATCTTAAGCCTGACATTATTCAGGTACAGGCATGAAAATCCTGTTCATCGATCCGTCGCTGCGGACGGGTATAGCTTACAAGTACACGCCTAATAGCGGCTATTTGTATATGGCTGCGTATCTGAAGGAAAAGGGATTTTCCCAGATCAAGATCATCGACAATACGGCTTCCGGGTTTTCCTGGGAGCAAATGATCCGGGAAATCAGAGATTTTGGGCCTGATGTTGCCGCCACCAGTAGTGTTGCTCCGGATATATATAAGAGAATGCTGCTGATGAAAGAGATTAAAAGAATTGACCCTTCTATTACAACCGTGATCGGAGGGCGGCACGCCTCTTTAGTTCCGGAAGAGGTTCTTGCTATCTGCCGGGAAATAGATTACGCGGTCATCGGAGAGGGAGAAGAAACTTTTTTTGAGCTGGTCAATGCGTTAAAAATAAGTTTCGAAAGACCGAAAATAGAAAAAGTCCGTGGAATCGCCTGGATGAGCGGCGATGTTTTCTGCCGCACCGAGGCTCGCGATTTTATCCAGGACCTTGACGCTTTGCCCATGCCGGATTATTCTCTGGTACCGGTGAATAAATATAAGGCATATGATTTCCCCGATAATCCTTACCGGGCTATGGGGGTTACTTTCAGCCGGGGCTGCAGGCACGGATGTATTTTTTGCCAGGAAGGTATCTTTTATAACTTTCGGGAAAGAAGCCGGGGCGCGGAAAACATGGTTGCCGAGTTATGTCTGCTAAACCGTAAATACGGGAAGCGGAACTTTATTATCGGCGACAATAACTTTTTTTTTGATAAGCAGCGAAGCTTGAAATTTTTGTCTGAACTCAAAAAAAGCGGAATCAAAATAAATTTTGGGATCCTGACCAGACTGGACAGTTTA
>JAGYOO010000140.1 GCA_018399295.1 Candidatus Omnitrophota bacterium
CACCTCCTGATAACCCGCCGGAAGCCGAACCGCTCAGGATCAAGGTCAGGCTTTCTCCTGCCGGGCGAAAGAACCGGCGCAAAAGAGAAAGATACTGGAGTCCGAATTCCGGAAGATTCATCAGGATAAAATCAACCGGGATCCTTTGAAACTCCTCGAGCTCCCGCAGCTCCCGAAAGCCTTTACCCGGGAAGGGATAACTCACGCGGTCCGAATCCATCCCGTTTTCCGTCAGAGTCTGCCGCAGACGTTCATACATCCAGGGAAACCAGTCAAAGACAAAGACCTTTTCCGCCCGAAGTTTTAGAGAAAGCAGCGTATCCGGCCCGTTGCCGATCCCCATCACCGCCACTTTTGCTCCGGTAAAATCTTCCCGCATGAAATTCATACCCGCCAAAAGCGCGCCGCTCCACATTTGGTAAGTCAGATCATTCGTCGGTTCAAAACGCGGCTGAAACGAGAAGGCGCCATGCAAAGGCAGTATAAGAGTATCAGAATAATTTTTTTCGCTCCCGGTTCCCCGGGTTGCAAGCCGGTTGCTGATTACGGTTATCCCGCCGGCCTGATAATAGAGATTATTGCTGTCTATGGTGCTTGCTTTTAAGGGGACCTGTCCTACATCCAGCCTAAACCGGGCCAGAACATCATCTTCCCGGCTAAACACATACTCCCCCCGGACCCGGGGACCGGACTGCAGCCCCTGCTGTTGTCCTTGTTCCAGCAAAGCTGATAACCGGTTTCCGGCCGCGTGTTCCTCATCCTTCAGCTCATGGATCTTCCGGTGCAGCCGCGCCTCTTCCTCCGGATCAACTCCGGCCTGCATACAAAATTTTTTAAGACCCGCTCTGATCTTCGCTGTCAGCTCCCGCCGGATACCGAATGAACCAGATACCCGCTCTGAATGCTCCAGAAACATTCCAATCAAAACCCCCAGTTGGTGGTGAAAGTTCAGAATCTCCCCGGCCCACTCATCTTTACCCCGGGAAAACAACAGCTCGCGCCGCGCCTGAAGATACTCTTCCGCCGGCTTATGGAAACGCCTTGCCGCTTCCAAAGTCAGCCCCCCCTCACCCCCGAGATAACGCAGGATGAGTTCGGCCTCGATCAGCCGTTTCAGTGACTTCAGAACTTTTTGAGGCTGGCGAAAGAACTCTTCCGAATCGACATTCAAAATTTCCTCAATGCCTTTAAACGCCAGATGATGCGCCACCTCACACAGTAGTTCATCCGAAGGCCGCGGATCCGGGAGATTGTTTTTCTCTTGGCTGCATATCTCTACCGAGCTTCCCCAAAATAAAGAATAAACAGCGGTTGCCGTAAAATAAGATATGTTTTCAGCCGCAAGAGACTGGCGGGGAATAAAATTAATATCCGCGGATTCCGGGGCCAGCCCTTCTTCCTGGATAAAGGCCAGGGAATTGGGGATCGGATAATCCATTATAAATTCCGGCTTATTCAACCGTGGAGAATCGACTATTACCATCAGATCGATATCCGTAGGACTAAAAGTATCCAGAGAATCGTCAATCAGACTATTGATAAAGCTACCTTTTACCAGAATCCTGACGATCTCGTCCTCCTTGACTGCCGCTCCCAGAGGCAACCGGCTGTTCAGGCGGTGCAGGGAAAACCGAATAAACTCCCGCAGTTTTCCCGGATGCAGATGGCGCGCCCGGGCTTGCATCCGCTGACGCAGGTCTTTTGTCCCGCAGTCCCAGATCCAGTTGCGGTGTGTGATGTCCCGCTCCGGATCCAATTCCACCAGGGCGGCCGCAGACAGGACCGGGGCCGTCAAGCCGGCTTGATTTAGATATGGAGATATCCGGGTTGAATAAAATGCATCCCGGATATCTCCATCCATCAGAATCCCGGAAGGAGACAGCAGCGACGGCCTTTGTCCGGCAAACGCGACAGCCGGAATAAATAATAGTACTATCAATATCTTTTTCATGATTAAAATCATTAAAATATATCATATAAAGCTTTGGGGGACAAACCAGACCGGGATGTTCAGGGAAAATTCTTAAAATAAAAGCAGACATTAAGGATCATAACAACGCCGACCAGCGAAAGACCGGCCCAGGCCGGCCTGATCCTGGTCAACAGCATGGCCGCGGCCAGGGAGATTGCCGGGATAACGGCAGTAGTGTATTCGGGGAACTTCAAAAACACAAAAGAGAGAATAACCAGCGGCGGAATTATCCAGGACAGAATCAGTTTATCGCCATACGTTCTCTTTAGAAACAACAGCGCCAGCCCGGCGGCAAACAGCAGTGTATTCAACTTGTTGACCTGCTTTGGGATTATCCGGAGATAATACAGCAGGTGTTGAAGAGAAAAAATATTGCTTTCATGAACCCATCCGGTGATCGACATCTTTTTGACCATATGATGTTCCGGACTAAGGACATGATAGTACGGCAGTAAAACCAGGATAACCGCCAGCAGCAGCCCGGCACCCTTCAACCCGGCCTTCCAGGTGATTCGGTCAAGCCTGAACAGAGTCAGCAGCAGCGGGCCGAGGATAAACACGCCCACCAGCTGCCGGGTGTACATGCCGGCCACAAACAGCAGCGCGAACAAAAGCCAGTACCGCCTTCCCTGGGAACGGGAAACCAGCACCAGGGAATAAACAATCACACTGACCAAAGCCGCGGTCGGCAGGGCCAGATTAAACTGGATCGCGGACAGATAAACCCCCGGAGAAAAAGAACAGAGCATGGCCGCGATCAGCCCGGTCTGCCGGTCCTTCAGCTCCTTTCCAATACCATAAACTGCCAGGAGCAGAAGAAAAAGATACAGCGAAGAGTTCAGAAATAATGACTGGTAAGACCGGGAAAAAAACCATAATACCGTTCCGGTCCAGTAATACAACGGCGGATTATCATTCATTGAGATAAAGACGATCTGACGCCAATCGTCATAAACGGGAAACTCGCGGATAAACTCCATATTCATCCGAAGATGGTGCGCGTAATCCTTGCCCACCGGCCAGACATCTTTATTAAACCAGAAGAAAATATTAAGCAGATGAAAGACCAGAAGCAGAACCAGGACCAGACATGCTTTCCTGTCTTTTTTCATTGGTCCGAGACCTCGAGACTTACGTCATCAATAAACATCTCTTCGCCCGGCCGGTCGGAATTAACCAGGATCTCCAGACATACCGCGCGTCCGAAGTCCGGAACCTTAGCGCTGAGAGAAACGGGCTGCCATTCCCGCCGGAACCCCTCAAGCGCCGCGCGTTTGAGCACGCCGGTTTTTCCGGAGCGTTCCACCAAATTCAGATAAATAACCGGCGAAGCGCCCTTATAAAAAAAACTCAAACTGATTATTTTTCCAGGACTTACGGGAAGCCAGACCTCAGGACTCTTGCTGAAATCCCAGGGAAACGCGATAAAGGTCTTTTCCGGATCGCGGCAGTAAAACAGCCGGCAGGGATACTCCCGCGCGGTTACCTTAAGCGCGGCCGGAGGGGAAACAAAGGCCTCTTCAGTTATATTAAACTCATTTGCCGAAGGCAGCGGAAGCCTCTCGTCAGTACCAGTGGTGACCCAATGACGACGATTGGAAGAAAAATCCTTATTTCCGATGATCTCGATCCCAGCCTCGAACTCCGGCAGGCACTGGTCCACGCTGGGAGAATATACCTCCCCTTTATCAATAAAATCTCTTACGTGCCTTTTCCACACCGTTGTTTTTTCCATGCCGCCGAGGACCTGATTACAGGCAGCATGATGCAGGGTATTCTCAGGATAATTAAGCGCGAGAGTCCGGAAATAGAAAAATTCGGCAAATACCACCGCGCAGACGGCAGCAAATAACACCGCGCCAAGTCGCGGTCGCCCCTCATTCTCTTTTCTCCCGGCATTCACGTATTTATCCCTTCCATCCTTAAATATCCGGAGACCGCAACAGTTCTATCACCAACAACTCTCTTCTGGTCTTATCAAACTCCCACATACTAAACTCCCGCTTGAACTCAAATCCGATTCCAGCCTCCTCCAAAAGCCGCTTTACCCGCGATTCCAAATCCCGGGTTATGATCAAATAATCAGGCTCTTTCAACTCTTCCCGCAACGCCTGATCCGTAGTCTTACCGGGAACATACTGGTGCCCCTGCTCTAAAAACCAGCGCAACTCCCTGAGGATCACTCTCCGTTCAAAATAAAAATCCCAATCATTCATCTTCGTGGCCAGGATGAAAAAATGGGAGTTCTCAACATCATCGCTGATTATAAGAACCCGACTTCCGGACGTAATGTCCTGACTTAGGACCTTCTCCGCGATTTGCAGATTCCGCCGATAATCATCTTCACCCGGGCGATAATCCTTATTAAAATTCATTCCGAATATCACCATCCCCACGACTAAAAGCGTTACTACTGCCGCTGTTTTGGCAATCCTGTTCCGGATCGAGACCAACGCCGCTGCCGTCATCAACGCCAATGCCGGTCTTACTGGCAGCAGATAGCGGTAACTCGGGTCGCCGGTAAATATCGCGAACAGGGCTATCGGCACCAGATACCAGGAGAGCAGAAAACCTTTATTCTGGTTTTTTATCAACAAGAATCCGATAATAAACGGCAGATAAAGTACCAGCGGAGTCTCCCAGACCAGATACTGTCCTAAAGAAGTAAGAATTACAGAAAGATACGCGGGGATCCCGGATCCGATCGACGACTCGTATCCCATATGGATCTGATAGCGGCTCAGCATCTCGCCCTTGTTATATGAAGTAAAAATCCAGGCGGAAAAGATGATCCCGGCAAGGTACATCATTAAGCAGGCATTGCCCGCGATTCTTTGCTTAAGGGCAACGGAAAACTGTTTTATTTCCTGCCGACCGTCAAAAAACAGAAAGACCAACGACGGCAGATA
>JAGYOO010000141.1 GCA_018399295.1 Candidatus Omnitrophota bacterium
TCTTTCTCAGGAACCATCCATATTCCAAAAACTGACTGTGGAACAGAATATCATGGCGGTGCTGCAGACACTGCCCCTGAAGAGAAAGGAGCGCAAAAGACGACTCGAACAGCATCTGGAGGAATTGCGGATTACGCCTGTGGCCAGGAGTATGGCTTATACGTTGTCGGGAGGTGAGCGTCGAAGGCTGGAGATATCACGTTGCCTGGTGACCAACCCTTCGTTTATTCTGCTGGATGAACCGTTCAGCGGGGTCGATCCGATTGCCGTATTTGAAGTCCAGCAGATCATCGCGGACCTGAA
The DNA here is from genome assembly GCA_018399295.1 of Candidatus Omnitrophota bacterium. Classification (GTDB taxonomy): domain Bacteria; phylum Omnitrophota; class Gorgyraeia; order B26-G9; family B26-G9; genus M55B170. Next base: position 304 of record JAGYOO010000141.1, read on the forward strand.
GAAAAAAGGCTTGGGAATTCTCCTTACCGATCATAATGTTCGGGAGACCCTGAGCATCACCGACCGCAGCTATATAATGACTCAGGGCAGGATTTTCGTTTCCGGCAGCGCCGAAGAGCTGATTAATAATCCGGAGGCAAAGAAGATCTATCTCGGGGAAAAGTTCGTTATGTAGCTTGAGTTCTTGACCTTATAAATAAATAGTGTTATTATAGCCGAAATTTTGAAAAAAAATCTGTCAGCATCAGTATTGTTATTAAGGAGGGTTCCTGAATGAAAATCATGGATTTTTTGAATGAAAAGGCCATAAGCGCTGACCTTAAGTCGAACACCAAGGAGGGCGTGATCAAGGAACTGATCGGGCTCCTGGCGGAAGCACAGGTAATAAAAGATAAAGAACAGCTTATAAAGATCCTGCTTGAGCGCGAGGCCTTAGGATCGACCGGGATCGGACAGGGAGTGGCCATTCCGCATGGTAAGTCAGATACCGTAAAGCAGCTGGTGGCGGCTTTCGGTCTTTGTCCGAATGGGGTGAATTTTGATTCTCTTGACGGAGAACCGGTGTATATCTTTTTTCTGCTGGTTGCTCCGGAGGATTCTGCCGGACCGCATCTTAAGGCGCTGGCCCGGATTTCACGTCTGCTGAAGGACAAGTACTTTCGTGATACTCTTCGTGCGGCTAAAGATGAGAAGATGATCCTCAAAATCATTAAGCAGGAAGACGCCAGAAAATAAGTCTGATGCGTATCCTGAAATGGTTGTATCCGGGGATGAGGGTCAAACGCTGGATAGTTCTCAGCGCTGCCGGAATATTTTTAGTCGTCTCCGGAACCGTGCGGGTTGTGTCCGAGCTTCAGTCCGGGATCGTTCCGCTGATGGGAACAGTGTTCCTGACTACCGGAATCGTGCTGCTGATCTCGGGAGTAAAGCGGATGGTGAAGTCGTTTATTACGGTTTTTACCCCCGCTTATGAGGAAAAGGAGCTGGTCGATATTATCTATCGTAAGCGCCAGCTCAGCCGCGGGCCAAAAATCGTAGCTGTCGGCGGCGGCACCGGCCTTTCAGTCCTGTTGTCCGGATTGAAGGAGTTTACCTCGAATATTACGGCAATAGTTACTGTTACCGATGACGGCGGCAGTTCGGGGCGGCTGCGACAGCAGTTTGATGTTCTTCCGCCCGGAGATATTCGCAACTGTTTGGTGGCCCTGGCCGATGCCGAGCCGTTGATGCGTGATTTGTTTCAATTCCGGTTTGAAGCGGGAACTGAACTCGGCGGACATAATTTCGGAAATCTATTCATCACCGCGATGTCGAAAATAGCGGGTGATTTTGAGAAGGGGATCCGGGAGTCCAGCAAGGTCCTGGCGATCCGGGGAAGGGTCCTTCCAAGTACTTTGAGACGGGTTACGCTGGCTGCCGAGCACGAAGACGGAAGCCGCAGTGAAGGCGAGACCAATATTTCCAGCAGTACCAGTCCGATAAAACGGGTGTTTTTAAAGCCGGAAAATTGTGCTCCCACGGAAGATGCGTTGTCCGCTATCAGCGAGGCAGACGCGGTTATTCTTGGTCCGGGGAGCCTGTATACCAGCATACTTCCGAACCTGCTTATTAACGGGGTCGCGGAAGCGATTATTAAATCATCGGCCATTAAAGTTTATGCCTGTAATGTGATGACTCAGCACGGCGAGACTGATAACTATACCGCGTTTGACCATTGCCAGGCCATAATCAGCCACAGCGGAAAGGGGATAATCGATTACTGCGTGGTTAATACAGAACCTGTGCCGGATATCTTCCTGAAAAAGTACCGTGTTGAGAATGCGTTTCCCGTTAAGACTGATGTCGACAGATTCAAGGAGGCCGGGATAACGGTTATCGCGGATGATGTGCTCTGCGCTCAGGACCATGTCCGGCATGATCCGGGAAAGCTTGCGAAGACAGTCGTCTGTCTGTTGCTTGAGTTGCGTAACCGAAGCGCTTTTTCCGCTTAAACCAAAAAGATCATTATGAATTCTCCCGATAATATCGAACGTAAGGTTAAAATCCTCAATAAAACCGGGCTGCATGCCCGTCCGGCGGCTATTTTTGTTCAGATCGCCAATAAATATGACAGTGAGATAATCGTCAAAAAGGGTAAACAGAAAGTAAACGGCAAGTCGATAATGGGAATCCTGATGCTGGCCGCCGGTCAGGGGCAGGAAGTGACGATTCGGGCTGAAGGTCCGGACGCGGAAGATGCCGTAAACGAGTTGGAAAAAATCCTGTTGAGTAATAATGACTAAAAATAACGAAAAGATGCTGAAGGGAATAGCGGTTTCACCGGGGATTGCCATCGGCCGGGTGTTTATCTGGGCCAGTGAAGAATACAATATTACCCGGCAGCAGATCAAAGACCGGCAAATACCCGTAGAGATCGTGCGTTTTGAAGAGGCACTGATCAAGACCCGGTCGGAAATTCTCGAGATCCAGCGGAAGATATCCAAGGAGATGGGGGTCGAGCACGCCGAAATATTTAATGCCCATCTTCTGGTTCTCGAAGACCGCATGCTTATTGAAGAGGTAATCAACAGTATCAAAAAGGAAAAGATCAATGTCGAGGCCGCTTTTGTCGATATTCTTCGCCGCTATTATGAGATTTTTTCTAAAATGGATGACGAGTATCTGCGGGAGCGGCTGGTGGATATTCAGGACGTGGGAAAACGGGTGCTGCGGAACCTGCTCGGCAAGCAGAAAAAGGTACTGTTCGAGACGGATGAGCAGGCAATTGTAGTCGCGATAAATCTTTCTCCGTCGGATACCGCTTTAATGCATAAGGATAAGGTGATCGGGTTTGCCACGGATATGGGCGGGCGTACTTCGCACACTGCTATCCTGGCCCGTTCTCTGGAAATTCCGGCAGTGGTCGGGATGAAAACCTTGACCCCTTCCGTAAAGAACGGAGATATTCTTATTGTCGATGGGAATCAGGGCGTTGTAATCGTTAACCCCCCGGCCGCGGTTATTAAAAAATACAGGCGCGAGAGGAAAAAGTTCGAGGATTTCGAGAAAGATCTTTCCCGGTTTACCAGTCTGCCGGCGATTACTCAGGACAAACACACGGTCGAGGTGGGGGCGAATATCGAGTTTCCCGATGAACTCTCTTCGGTACTGGCCCACGGTGCCGGTGGTATCGGGTTATTCAGAACCGAGTATATGTACATGAACCGGCCTGATCTGCCTACTGAAGAAGAACATTATCAGGCGTATAAAAAGGTAGCTGAGGCTATGGCTAAAAAGCCGGTGGTCATTCGCACTATGGATATCGGTGGCGATAAATTTGTTTCGCATCTGGACATTCCTCCGGAGATGAATCCCCTGATGGGGCGGCGGGCGATACGTTTCTGCCTGGCCCGGCCGGATATCTTTAAGGTCCAGCTGCGCGGGATCCTGCGGGCAAGCGTTCACGGCAATCTGAAAATCATGTATCCGATGATATCCGGTCTTGAAGAATTGCGCCAGGCAAACCAGATCCTGGATGAGGTAAAGAGTGAACTCCGCCGAAAGAAGATAGCCTTTAATCAGGATATAGAGATTGGGATTATGATCGAAGTCCCTTCGGCGGCGCTGATTGCCGATATCCTGGCCAAAGAGGTTGATTTTTTCAGCATTGGCACTAATGATCTGATTCAATACGCCGTGGCCGTGGATCGGGTAAATGAGAAGATCGCGTATCTCTACGAGCCGGCTCATCCAGCCGTGCTGCGTCTGATAAAGTCGATTATTGAAGTCGGGCATGACCATAATCTCTGGGTGGGGATGTGCGGGGAGATGGCCTCGGAACCTCCATTCGCGCTGATACTGCTTGGATTCGGTCTTGACGAGTTCAGCGTCAGTCCGGTTGCGATTCCGGAGCTCAAGAAGGTTATCCGTTCGGTTAATATCGAACAGGCGCGCGAAGTATCGAAAAGCGTTCTGAAGCTTTCTACTGCCCGGGAGATCGAGGTGTTCTGCCGGGCCCGGCTTCAGGAGGTACTGTTTAACAATAAAACCGGAAAAGGTAAATGAACGCACTGATCCTGGCCGCGGGGTACGCGACCCGGTTGTATCCATTGACGAAAAACTGGCCGAAGCCTCTGTTGCTTGTAAAGGAAAAGCCGATTATCTCGCATATTGTTGAAAAGGTGCAGGCCCTGCCTTTTCTGGAAACCATATATGTTATTACAAATGAGAAGTATAAGCTGCAGTTTCAGAAGTGGGCTAAAACCGCTTCTTTTTTTAAACCGGTCAAGGTGATCAGCGACCGGACATTAGATGAAAAAGATAAGCTGGGCTCGATTGGAGATATATCCTTTGCCGTAAACCGAATCAAGC
>JAGYOO010000142.1 GCA_018399295.1 Candidatus Omnitrophota bacterium
AGCGGATCCGTGTTTCTTTCCATTAGCGGAGAACACGTACTGGGCGGTAATTCCCAGGGGATGGTGCCGCTGGGTGCCCGGCCGCGGGAGATAGCCCGTCGTGATATCCGCCGGGTTCTGGAGACTTTGCGGTTTTCTTCTTTATCCCTGGACCGTGAGATACTGCACGTGCTCCCGCAGGAGTTCACTGTCGATGGTTACCGCAGGATTAAAGAGCCTTTAGGCATCTTTGCCACTCGTTTGGCCGTTAGTGCCCATCTGATCAGCGTAAGTTCCTCATTTCTGAATTCACTGATCAAGGCGGTTAATCTCGCCGGGCTCGAGGTGGAAGAGGTGATTTTTTCCGGCCTGGCGACCAGCCGGTCGGTTCTTACGAAGGATGAAACCGATGCTGGTGTTGTTCTGCTGGATATCGGCGCCGGAGCGATCAACCTGATTTTTTTTAAGGATGGACTGCAGAAACATACTTCGGTTATTCCCTGGGGCGGCCAGGATATCACCAGAGAGATCGCGCGTGAACTGGCAGTTGATGAGGCGCAGGCGGAACAGTTGAAGCTTCAGTATCAGGGTGACCTGCTTGATTATGAGGAAGAGGGCAGAGACGGAGAAAAGATCATTATCCGCCGGGAGACATCAGCCTATAAAAGTATCCAGCGCGGCGAATTGGTCAAACTGATAAAACAGGCCCAGGCAAAGGTCCTTTCGGAGATCAAGCGGGAAATCGAACTGGCCGGAATCCTGAAACAGAAACCGTTTCGGATTGTAATCAGCGGAGGGATGTCATTTATGGGCGGAGTGTCGGAGGAACTTGAAGCCGCTACCGGATTGCCGGTCAGGATCGGAACCCCGAAAGGTTTTATCAGCAGTGTTTCCGGCCTTAACAGTATTTTTTACTCCACCGCTATTGGACTGATGATGCAGGGCATCGCCGGTAAGGCTGAAAAGGCCGGTGGCAGGCAGCCCTCGGCCCTTGCCAGATTGATTGACAGATTTCGGTGGGTTTACGAAGATTATTTTTGAAAGGAAGGCTGATGCTTCAGACTTTTATTCTTGTCCTTGAAAAGAGCCCGGAAACACGGGCGAGATTTGTGGAGATCCTGAGCGCGGAGGGTTATGAAGTTACCCCAGTCGATGAACTGGACCGGGCGCGGGAGCTTATGAAAGGGCAGAGTTTTAATATAGTTCTGGCTGATGTCGCCGCTGCCGCTGATTGCCGGAGTATGCTGGAAGAATTCCGTCATCTGGATGACCAGGCCCATATCATAACCACCGCAACTTTTTCCGATATCGATACTGCCGCTGATTCACTAAAAATGGGGGCTCACGACTACATCAGTAAGCCGTTTGATCCAGGTGACCTGCTGAACTGCGTTAAGAAGCACGTGGACCGCCAGCTGCTTCAGGCGGAAAATAAGCAGCTTTACGAGACGATTAAGGCCCTGGCCGCGGCCCTGGACGCTCGTGATCACTACACGCACGGACATTCCCGTCAGGTAACCGATTACGCGGTCGCAATCGCCGGAATGCTGAAAATGAATAAACGGGAGATTGATAATATCCGGGACGCGGGGTTGCTGCATGATATCGGAAAGATCGGTATCAGCGACGCGGTTCTGCTTAAACCCGGACCGCTGACCCCACAGGAGTACGATCTGATCAAACAGCACCCGGATATCGGGAAAAAGATCCTGGAGCCGGTGAATTCTCTTTCCGATAAAATCCCGTTGATCTACCATCATCATGAGCGTTACGATGGGCAGGGTTATCCGTCCGGGCTTAAGGGGGAGGATATCCCGCTTGGCGCGAGAATCCTTTCCGTGGCGGATGTTTATCAGGCAATGACATCGGACCGGCCTTATCGCAAGGCATTGTCCCGTCAAATCGCTGTTGAAGAACTTATAAAAAATAAAGGAAAGCAGTTTGATCCACGTCTGGTGGAGATATTCGTCGGGTTGCTGGACGAACGCTTTCCGGAGATAAATATCCAGTAAAGGAGAAGGTAATGGAAGTTGATCTTTTGGGAGTAATCAGGACCATGGTGGAAAAAGGCGCCTCCGATGCCCACTTTAAAGTCGGCCGACCGCCGATATTCCGCGTGAAAAAAGAATTGATCAGCAGTGAGTATCCGGAGTTGAACGGCAAAGACCTGGAAAAGATAGCTTACTTTATGATGAAAGAGCGGCACCGGCGTGAGTTCGAGGCGAGAAACGAGATTGATTTTTCCTATCAACTTCCGGAAATCGGTCGATTCCGGGTTAATGTGTTCCGGCAGCGGGGGGACGTGGGGATAGTGATGAGGCTGGTAAAGGATAATGTTCCGTCTTTCCATGATCTTGGCCTTCCGCTAGTATTTGAGAAGCTCTCACTTTATGACCGGGGTATCGTGCTGGTAACCGGTGCCAGTTCCATGGGTAAGTCTACGACATTGGCGTCGATGATCGATTTTATAAATCATCGCCGCAAGTCGCATATTATGACGATCGAGGATCCTATTGAGTATCTTCACGAGGATGATCTGTCGATAATAAATCAGCGCGAGGTAGGGCTGGACACCGAGTCCTTCAACCAGGCCCTTCGCTATGTCATTCGGCAGGATCCGGACATTATTCTTATCGGAGAGATGCGGGACGCGGAGACCTTTCAGACTGCGCTTTCAGCTTCCGAGACCGGCCATCTTGTCTTCAGCACTCTGCACGCCTCAGACTCGGTTCAGGTCGTGGACCGGGTGCTTGATTTTTTTCCGGCCAGCCAGCACGCGATGATCCGGATGCAGCTCTCCTTTAACTTGCGGGCGGTCTCTTGTCAACGATTGATGCCGCGCCTTGACGGGGAGGGAGTTATCCCGGCGGTTGAGGTATTAACGGTCAATCCCAGCGTGATGAAGCTGATTCGCCAGGGGAAGACTGAGCGTCTGCACAGTTTGATTCAGGGATTTACCCAGGAAGGCATGCAGACGTTCAACCAGTCTCTGGTTGAGCTGGTAAAACAGGGGTTGATAACACAGGAAACGGCAATGGTTAATTCCAGCAATCCCGATGCCCTGGAAATGAATCTAAAGGGGATATATCTCGACGAAGATAACAGAATCCTCGGTGAGTAATCTCCAAAAGGCCCCGGTCCGGGAGATCAACACCGTTACCCGGAAGAAAAATGCCCGTTTGCGGGTAGCGTTGATTTTTCCTAATAGTTATTATTTGGGAATGAGTAATCTTGGCCTGCAGACACTCTATTACCTGCTGAACCGGCGGGAGGATGTGGTGTGTGACCGGTTTTTCCGGGATCCCCGCTACCGGCGGCTGAGCTCACCTGAGTCCCGTTCCAGTCTAAAGTCATACGATATCCTGGCGTTTTCAGTCTCGTTTGAGCTTGATCTGCCGGCGGTTCTGGATATTCTTAGGAATTCAGAAATCCCGATGATTGCCGCCAGCCGTCAGGCCATGCCGCTGGTTCTGCTGGGAGGCATAATCAATTCATTTAATCCCCGCGTAATGTCGCCATTTTGCGATTTGATCTATACCGGTGAAGCCGAAGTTAGTCTGGATCCGCTGTTTGACCTGCTGGCGGCAAAGCCGAATTCCCGCTCCGAAAAAAGAAGCCTGCTGGAAAAGGCCGCGGTTTTGCCCGGAGTGTTTGTTCCTGGATACAATCGTCCGGAAGATGTTAAACCGGCCTGCCTGTGCAATCTCGACCAGTCGCCGGTGTTTACCCGGGTGTTTACTCCGGAAACCGAATTCGCCGACACCTTTCTGATTGAGATGTCCCGCGGCTGTCCCTGGGGCTGTGCCTTCTGCGTTACCACCGCCTGTTGCGGAAAATTCCGGTGTCGCAGTCTGGAGGGGATGCTGAGCAGCCTGGAGATTGGCTTGAAGTATACCAATAAGATTGGCCTGGTCAGCGCCGCGGTCTCGGATTTTCCTTACATTGACAGTCTGGTGGAACGAATACTCGCGGCTGGTGCCAGATTCTCGGTTTCCAGCCTGCGGGCTGAGAGTGTTTCCGCTGTTTTACTGAAAGGATTGGTTCAAAGCGGGCAGAAGACTGTTACCTTCGCGCCAGAGGCAGGCACGGAAAGACTGCGCGCTAAGTTAAACAAAAGCCTGTCGGATAAGGTCCTGCTGGAGAAGATCGCTCTGGCTAAAGGGCATGGAGTGGAAAGGGTCAGACTCTATTTCATGATCGGACTTCCGGAAGAAGAGGAGGTGGACTTGAGAGGAATCGTGAGTCTGGGTGAAACAGCTTCCCGGATTTTGCCTTCCCGGCTTAATATCGGGATATTTGTCCCCAAGCCAAAGACGCCACTGGCTGACTGTGTGATGAATGACCGGCCGCAACTGCTGCGGAAGATCAAGTTTCTCCAGAAGATCCTGCCGCTCGGACCGCGCCTTAAAGCTGATTTCGCCTCAGTCCGGCAGGCAGTTCAGGAACACCGCCTGGCTCACGTGGGGGATGATTTTTACCTGAAGTCGTTTGAATCAGAAAAATTTTAACCATAGATTACCAAGAGTAGATCTGATAAGAGTGATCATAGTTCATTTCTCAATTCCTGTTGATACATATCTGGAAAGGATCGAGCTTATCTTTCAGGCATAATCTCCGCGTTTCTCCCGGTTTGACACAACTAACAATATAATACACGATATGTTAGATA
>JAGYOO010000143.1 GCA_018399295.1 Candidatus Omnitrophota bacterium
GTTCCGGCCGCCGTGACCGGGCACGATCACGATCTTCCGGTCCGCGAACTGAGGATTCTGCTCCTGCCGATACCAGTCCAAAAAGAACTGCATCTCATCAACATACTTTTCGAATTCCTGCTCCGGCAGATCAAAATAGTTCCGGGCTGACCCGAACTCCACCACCACCGCGTCATTCCGGTTCAGGATGGCCGAGACTTTTCTAAACGGCTGCTGCTCAATCTGACTGCCCGCGACCTTTGCCAGACGGAATTCATCCTTATCCTTGAAAAAGGCGCAGAATTCAGGGTGGGAATTAAAATGACCTTCTACGATCAGCACATTCTCGCCGTAAATCTTATGGATCTCCCTCTCCAGCCGGGTGAAATAACCTTCGCCGGCCAGATCAGCAGAAGGCTCGTGAAACGAGATTCCAAGCCGCTCGGCCAGGTATTTATAATGAAAATGGTTCATCACGCCTTCCGGGATCTCATCCAGGTTCCGGCTGCGGCTGTAAGCAACAATATCCTCCCTTACCTGCCGCTTTGCCATCTCTCTATCCTGAAGCGAGTCCTGAATCCGGGCATCCGGGATAGCCATTGCCTCCGCGGTCTCTGGTTCCGCCATCCTGCTGAACAATCCAACAAGACCGAAAGACAGTTTTTTCGCCCGGGACAGTGGATCATTTTTATCCTGTTTCAACCGCGCGTAAAAACTCTGTCTCTCCTTATCTATAGATTCAGCCGGAGTAGCCTCAACAGCCTGGCTGACCATCTCCTGTATCTCCGATATCTGCTCTTTTCCCACGCTTTGGTCTTCCGTTAGCTCCTGGCGCAAAAGCTCCAGTTTCTGCCGGGCCTCAGCCAACTTCAGGGTATCGATTCCGGAAAGATTATTCTGCATTGATCCCGCGAACAGCGACGGACTGCGCCCCATTAATTCATACATCATCAGGCCGCGCTCAAGCCGCACCAGTTCCAAAGACTGTTCCAGCCGTTCTTCCAGGACCTTTTGTTCAGGAATATCCCGGTATTCTCCCTGCTCCAGCCGCCTCAGTTCCCGCGCCGCGAGAACCGTATCCATACCCTGGTTTTCAAGATTACGAATAAGAGTGCTGTAATAGATGACTTTGGCGTCAGAAAGGACCGCCTCGTTCAGCAGGCCTTTATTCATTGCCGCGTCATACTCGCCGAATATCCTCTCCAACCGTTCGTTAATCTGAATAAACGCGGCCGCGTCCTGGCTCAACAGCCCGATCACCTGCTCCCGCTCCGGCTGCCCCAACTCTTCACCGCTGTTCAACCTCTCTCGAAAAGACTTAAGATCTTCCACCTGCTGCTTTACTGCCTCAGCCTCTTGCGGTTCGACCATTTTTACGAAACGTTCTATCTCGCTGATCCGGCTCAAAAGGAGCTTATCCAGCAATTCCAGCTCATCAGGCGCCAGGGCCTTTTCGCCATTAACCATTTTTCGGAAAATCTCCTGGCTTGTTTTCTGGCGATTTACATACTCGTCCGCCTTTTCCTGGAGTGCCGGCACTTCATACACGTCATTGAGGGTCAAGTCCGTGTCGCCCAGCAATGGGTAGGTCAACAGCCGGAAGATCTCGGCATCCGGCTGGAATCCCAGCGGTTCCAGGGCCTCATTAATGACCTGAGCGCCCGCGCCGATAACGCCTTCCTCACTCTCAATCAATCCGACAAAACCATGGATCCAATCAATCTCCACAGCAGTGCCGGAAACAGAACTCGCCATTCCGGAAAATACCGTATCCAGCCCCTGACTGCCGCTGAGCAGCAGCGCGATCTCCGGTTCGACCAGGGCGATATGGACACCGGAAGTAACGGCCTGACGGAAGATTCCCGCGCTTTTGGTCTGGCCGGAGGCATCCCTTGTTTCCATGCCCCTTGAAAATACCATTCCCAGAATTTTAGCAAACAGACGGCGACGCACTCTGGCCTGGCGGCCGGCCAGATCAGCCACTTCTTCCCGCGTTACTTCAATTCCCAATCTGGTTTCAAGCTCAGCGATCCAGCGTTCTATCCGGGTCCGCGCCAGTGTTACCTGATAGGCCTCTTTTTCAAACACAATACTATTCGACCTTAAAGCAGCTTTTAATTTTTTTAATAACTCGCGAATGGTTTCCGGATCGCTCCCGTCCGAATCAAACTTTTCCAGGAAGGAGATTATTTGGGAAGCCTCAAGCCGGTCTATTGAAGGATCAACGCGGAACAGCTCATTCCCGGCCAATTCCCGAGAACGATGGTATTTGTAAAAACGGGGAACCAGCCGAAACAATCCCAGCAGATAAGCACCGAACAGATTCTGCACTGTAAAAAACTTTGCGACCGCGGCTCCGACAGCGAAGGTCCCGAATCCTGTGCTTAATGAGAGTCCGAGAAAAGCCGGCAGAAGATACCAGGCGGCAGCGGCCATGGCAACACCGGAAACACCGATTATCAGCCAGCGAGTGCCGGCGGAACGATTATGGAACCAGGCGCTTTTGGCCATAAACCGGGCAGCCAGCACTCCGAGAAGAATCCCGCCGACAACCGGGATACTCATAAAGCTGAATCCAAGAACAGTACCCGCGCCGAAAGCAGCCGACCCCGAAGAGAACGGAGCGGCAAGATAAGTCGCGGCCACTACCATTGCTGAGCGGCTAAGATAAGAATAGGCTACCAGTGACGACCTCTGTTTGATCAGCCGAACCCCGGCGGTCAGCGGCAGGAACAGGGTGGAACGAAGAATAGATCTTAGAACCGAGACTTCCAAAGATAAAGAACCATAATCCAGCCAGTGATTTACCTTCTTAATAACACCGGCATCCGGCTCGTTAAGCGCGTTAAGCCGGTCCGCCTCTTCCCGGACAGCGTCTTCCATAAACCCTTCGAAGTCATTTCCCAGAAAATCCCGGTCACTGTGCAGCATAAAGGAAAACGGCTCGGCTACGGCATAAATAGCAAAACTGTACAGCAGGCTCCAGAGCTTATATCCGACGCGCAGCGGCAGCTGATACCAGCGAGGAAAAACATTGGCATTGAGGGCCTTGTCCTGCTGGACCTTAGCCCGCAGATTCTGATCGCTCAGCCGGAAGAATATCCGGAGCAGACCGGAAAAGCTTACTTCCTCAAGATTGTACTTCTTCATCAGGACATTAAAATGTCCGCTCTTGTCTCCGGCGATTCTCCGGATCAGCATCCGTCTGGCCGCTTCGTTATCCCGCAGCAAGGCAGTAGCCATTGTTCTCCAGAATGACGGCATCGCCTCGGCGTGCCGGGAGCCGACCGCGGTCTTGATCCCCCACCGCTCGATATAGGTGATAGTTCCGCCCTGCCCGGAGACGGTCTTCTCCTCCGGTTGCCACAAGCGGTGGCGCGCGAACTGAGCGGCATTCACAAACAAGGCCAGGGGCAGGATTACCTCAAACACAATACCCAATACCTTCAGAAGCGGCATTACAACAGCAGCTATGACAGGCACGTCAGCTGCGGCAACACCGACCATCGGAGCAAAGGTATACAAGAACACGCCGACTACCGCAAGAAATCCGCCGAACAACAGGGTCCGCGGCAAAGGATTGCGAGACATTGCCTCCGGTGTTGGCGTTGCCTCCGGATCTTCAGTCGAAACAGCGATCTCAGCCGGGCGGTTCAGGACATAAAAAGTCCCGAACAGTAAAGCTGCCGCAGCAGCCTGAACAGCAGCGGGAGTACTAAGAACAGAAACAGCAGCCGGAACAGCGGCCGCAAGCGAGATCAGCATAGGCGAAAGAAACCCGGCAAGAGTTAAAGCAGCAACGATAAAAAGAGGCGAGACATTGATCCGACCGGAGGCTGCACCGACAAACGGCCGAAAGAAAAATTCGGAAACACTGCTGTATAGTTTAGATATTAACCCGGTTTCCTCAACCGGAGCCATCACCTTTTCAGCCTGGTTTTCCGCAGAAGAAGCTGTCTGCTGAGCGATCTCGGATTGCTGCGTCCCGGCCTCGCCCGTTATGGCGGAAAAAGTAACTCTATCAACTGTTGCCCAGTAACAGGTAAATACCTCTCCGGTTTCCTCATTCGGAAGGTCAAATCTTGTCCCATTTGGGAATAGCCCCTCGCCGGAATAAACGCAGATATAACTTCCGTTTACCGGAGCGTAAAGGATCTTATTCTTCGCGTCATAAGACCAGCTGCGATTGCCGCTAAGCAGAATCTGTGGATCGATTTTATTCAGCGACAGTTTTTGAAATGCCTGAACGAGCTCGAAGATGGATTTTGCGGAGTATTGAAAGTTACTGCTGTCCACTTGAACAGTGGGAGCAAGACGCGCTGCTTCTACTTTTTGGGTGGAATTTATCCAGTTAAGACTGCCGCCGGCAGCCCAGGCGATATCCGTTATCAAAAACGCCTGCACCAGTACTGCGGCAATCGTTCTGAACCAGAGTTTATATTTACTTTTTTCTTCGTTCATGGTCCGCCTTTTTTTAAACACGGCAAATTTCTGCCCGACCATTTATCGAATCTAGTTAATTGTAATATTTTAAATACTTTATAAGAATATTTAATCAAGTAAAGTATAACATACCCCTACTTTTCTGTCAACAAATTTTTCCCGTTTTCATCCTTACATAAGCTCAATTAAATAAAGCGGTT
>JAGYOO010000144.1 GCA_018399295.1 Candidatus Omnitrophota bacterium
TCAAATTACTGCTGTAAATAGAAAAAGTGTCAACTATTTTAGGATAATACAGGGCGGACTGGCAGGTCCGCGAACGCGCGAAAGATTTATTTAAGCCCGATGATCCTTAACTGCTTATCCAGGTTTTTATACAGATCAAATCCTTCAGCAATGGTAGCCGCCGCATTCCTTCTGATGATCTCTTTTCCTTCTTCCGGCATCTTCATGATCTGAACCAGTTTTTCCTCCAGCATTGTCTCCGGGACGAGGAAACCATTCTCTCCGTCCCTGATCACCTCCGCGGTTCCCGGAGTCTGAGTACTAAGACAGATCAACCCGCAGGCCATGGCCTCCAGGAGAGAGATGGAAAGACCTTCAATCGAGGAGAACGAGACGAATATCCCGGCTGGACGCAAAAGCTCCGCTACATCCTCACGATAACCAAGAAATCTCACCCGGTCCCGAATAGACAGCTGCTCCACATCTTCCTCAAGTTTTTTTCGCAGTTTCCCTTCTCCGCAAAGAAACAGACGGCTTTGGGGGAATTTTTCAGCAACATTGGCAAATACATTCAAAATCCGTTCCGGCCGCTTTTCAGGTGAAAGCCGGGCGAAACTGATAATATCAAAAGAGTTCTTCTGCCCGCCGGAATACCCAAACCGGGTAAGGTCCACCCCGTGATAACCTGTCCGGATCTTATTCGCAGGACAGGCGTGTTTTTCAATCAGGCCCCGGCGCACATCTTCTCCGACGGCCAAGATGCCGCGGCAAAATTGAGCCTTTAACCAAAAACTTTTAGTTTGTTCTTTCGGGAGGTTACCCTTTTCCATTGGAGGAGCAAGATGTTCGCTGAGAAAAACTCTGCCCCGGGTCATTAACCCGGCGGTTGCTACCTCCGGCCATTTAAAGTCAAAAATATTACCTTCCATGAACAGCACTTTTGCCGGCCGTACCGCGCGGCACAAGGAAAAGACGGTTTTAAAATCCGCCGCGCCCGATTGGCCAAAGCCGATCAATTTTACGTGATTTTGTCCAAGGATCCGCAGCTGTTCTTTAAAGAGTTCAAGAGCGGGGTCGGGGACCGCCAGAACAACATTCTGCTTTGAATGATCCACCCCGGCTAACCATTCAAACAGCATCTTTTCCATGCCATACATCCTGCCACTGGCCAGTTTATTACGAATGATAAGGTATCTGTCCGGCTTAGCCATTTTCGTTCTATTCTGTCTTGTTCTTACTGTATTGAAAGTTATTCAGCGGAGCAGCCGGATCCTGGACACGGTTCCAGAGCTCATTCAGGCGTTTTTCGAAACACGAGAAATTATACAGCTTTTCAATATACCCTCTCCCCTGTCTGCCCTTTTCAGTTCTGACCGCTTTATTCGTCAACAGATATTCCAGCCCAGAGGCGAATTTGTCGATTGCCTCATAGGCGTAGCCGCTGAACTCTCCGGTGAACAAACCGAACCGGCTGACCAACGCGTCCGGATCCAGGCAGCTTAAAACCGGCATTTCATAAGAAAAAGCCTCCAGAAAGGTACAGGGCAAGCCTTCATGAATACTCGTATTGATCAATACCCAGCTCTCGGAGAGAATCTTCTTCTTTTTTTCCCCTCGAACGACACCATGGTACTCGACATTGGAAAGCCCGGTGTATTGCTCCATGATATCTTTGATCCGGTCGGGAGAATTGGGAATGCCACAGACATGAAATTTGACGGAAGGAAACCTTTTCGCCAGTTCATAAAACAGCCAGGGTCTTTTTATCGCCACCTGTCTGCCGATAAAGCAGACCGTAGGCCTCGCTGCCCGGCGGATCTCTTCACGTTCGGGATACTCGATGGGATTGGGCAGAAAAAACGGCTCGATCTTCTCCAGCCCGAACAGCTTTTCCGCCCGGGGCATCAGGAAATCACCGTTAGTGACAATAAGAATTTTCCTCTTTCTTCGCTTTCCCTTTTCCACAATCTCCGCCAAAAGCTCTTTTTGAATGTTCGTCATCCGACGCAGGCCAGGCACACCGTCCCGGTTACCGTAGGATTTCAGCTCCTGAGGCAGGGTGATTATCTTATCCCACTCGACATCACCCTTAGGATCACGCAGCCAGATTATCAGCGGCAAATGCGGCAGCCGATTCAGATGATGTCCGTATTCCTGAAAAAGGTCTATGGATAAAAGAAGATTAAGGCGGGCGGTAAGCATTGAATACTCGATCTCGGCCTTAAAAATTCCCCGGTCCGTGTTTCTCGTGCTTATGAAATCCACCGAGTCCTGCCGGAACCGCCATAAGCCGTTCTGTTTAAGTTTCCGGGCCAGAAGAATTTTTACCCTTAAATCATCGTTTCCCGCATAATACTGGCTGATCCTTCCGGCTGTCTGACCGAACCCCCCGTATCCGCCCATCTCCGGATGAAAATACTCGTTAACCAGAAACCCAAGATCAATTCTCCTCTGGACACGGGAACCGGCGTTCGAAAACAGGCGAATTGACCGCGCTGCCGTTTTTTGTGCCGACTCCGATAACAGCTTTTTCATAAGAATCCTCTTTATTCATTTGAGGCTGACTTATATCAGCAAGATAACGTTCTCCATAGTAAGGACAGCTGCAGACCGGACAGGCGCAGGGCTGGGCACCGGCCATAAGCTTAACCTCTCCTTCAAATAGATTTCCCAAAAGGGTATGGTCAGTGTTACACCGGGTCACTTTCCCCCAGGGATCCATCCGAACATAGCGGCTCCCGGTAAAACACGGCCTCCCACGCCAGGAAGGCAGCCCATCCAGCCAGTTCATCTCTTTAGAGAGATCGATAGTACAGTCTGAATCAAAGTAATCTTCTCCCGCGAGTTCCTGCGACCTTTCTGATAAAAACCGGATAAGTCTTTTTTCCTCCCGCGAATATTCTGCTGGATAAGTCCTCTTCAACAGAGGTCTCAAGGCGGGAAATTTTCTCATCCTCCGCTTTATACCCGGATGGAGTCCCTCGTTTCTCCATATCCCGCGGAAAAGTTTAGGAAACAGGATTATTCCTTCGGTCTTCAGACGTCTAAAGGTTCTTTCAAAATAGATAATATCTTCCGGGTACATCAGAAAAGAGGCAAAGGTCTTAAATCCGTGCCGTTTCAGGAAAATCACCTTCCGGATAAATTCTTCCAGCCCGTTGCCCCGCTGGCGCAGGTGCACTGAGGCATGGATATACTTAACGCGGGACGGATTGATTTTTCGGGCAAAATCAAACACATTTGGCGTGGAGAGATTAGTGTTAATACTGATGTAATGTCCCTGCGTAAGTTTTTCACAGAATTTTATGAAATTCGGAAACAGAAACGGTTCTCCGCCGGACATATGGACCAGCCAGGAGATTCCGTTGCGGTTAAACCCGCTGATCATTTTTTCGATGTTCGTATAGCCGCGGAAATATCCGGAAGAAGGCATCGTGGACATGAAACAGTATTTACACCGATAATTGCAGAAAATATTCAAATACCATCCCAATTCAGCCTGATATGTCATATCGCTTTAACCTTATCGGCCTCCTTCAGCAGCTGACCTTCGAAATCAGGGATACCACCCGGTTGACCTTTATCCGGCAACTCTCTGGTTTTCACTTCCCCACCGCTTGGATCGACAAGATAACGTTCCCCATAATACGGACAGTAACAGATCCGACTCTTACAGGGTTCGGCCTCCTCCATCGGTCTTACCTCTCCCTCGAACAGATTACCCAGCACCCTGTGTTCGGAATGACAGCGGGTTACCTTTCCCCAGGGATCCATTCTAAGACTCCGCACCCCGGCATAGCAAAGTCTGCCCCGCCAGTCGGGAACCCCGTCAAGCCACTTTGTTTCTTTGGAAAGATCGCTGGTACAGTCGGAATCAAAATAATCGTCACCCGCAAGACGCAGGGAACGTTCGTAAAAAAACCGGATGAATCTTTTCTCCCGCTCCGAATAATTCTGAGGATACGTCCTTTTAAGCAGCGGTCGCAGCCGCGAAAACCGCCTCATCCTTCGTTTGATGCCCGGATGCAGAAACTCGTTCCTCCAGACCCCCCGATACAGCTTCGGAAACAGGATGATACCCTCCCGGATGAAACGCTGAAACGTTTTTTCGAATCCGACCATATCTTCCGGGTACATGAGGTATGAAACAAAGATCTTAAACCTCCGGGACTTGAGAAAGATAACCCGGCGGATAAAATCGTCCAGACCTCCCCCCCTCTGGCGCAGGTGAACCGAGGCCTGGATGTACTTCACACGCTCCGGGTCTATCCGACGACCGAATTCAAAGACATTGTCCGTACTCAGATTGGTGTTTATGCTCATATAATGATTTCGGGAAAGCTTTTGGCACAGTTCCAGAAAATTCGGAAACAAAAACGGCTCTCCTCCGGACATATGAACCAGCCAGGTGATCCCGTTGCGATTAAACCCGTCTATCATCCGGTCCATGTTTGTATACCCCTGAAATAACTCAGAGGGATCCATCGTAGACGTAAAACAGTATTTACAGCGGAAATTGCAGAATAAATTCAGCAACCAAACCAGTTCGATCGTATAATTCATGTCACTTTAACCTTATCGGCCCTCCTCTTATTCCCATTCTAAAAAACAACGC
>JAGYOO010000145.1 GCA_018399295.1 Candidatus Omnitrophota bacterium
CAAACCGATAGGCCGGAACTTATCCTGGCTTCACAATCTCCCCGCCGCAAAGAACTTCTAAGCGGCTGGGGAGTCTCTTTTACTGTTGTCCCTTCACGAATACGCGAGATCTTTTCCCCCGGATATCCTCCCGAACATCAGGCCCTGCTTCTGGCCTTAGCCAAGACACGCGAAGTCGGCCGGCGTGTTTCCGGAATAGTCATCGGCGCGGATACACTGGCAGTGTATAGAGAACAAGCGCTGGGAAAGCCGGGCAACCCGGCGGCCGCCGAAAAGATGCTGCTGCAACTGAATGGGACGGTTCATAAGGTAGTGACCGGAATCACGGTCCTGAATACGGAATCCGGAGAGATCCTTGCCGACATCGGGGAAAGCGTTATTCACGCCCGGCGGTTACCCGCACCGAAAATCCGGGAGCTTGCCTGGAAGCATTCGGACAAGGCCGGCGGTTACGCGGTACAGGAAAATTCTGACATATTAATAAAGAAAATCGACGGCGAATTCAATAACGTTGTCGGGCTCCCGCTACTTAAACTCGCCGCCTTATTAAAGCACTTCGGCTTTTTCCGCTAAAATTCCATGCCCCGGGCCTGCTTACGGTCCTTTTTCTCTTTTTCCACATACTGATAGTAGGGACAGCAGCGGCACATTCCGTATCTTTCTACATACTTACATAGTTTTTTCGGAGCAGTGTTGAACTGGGCCAACTTCGCCTCACTCAGATTCGGATCATCATAAGCCCGCTGTTTCTGCTTACCCAGACGGCGCTCAGCATCAGTATCCGCGCGCATTGTCCCCGCGACCAGCCAGCAGTCCTCACCATGGTCCGGATAGGCAGCACACCCGAATTGTTCCTGACAACGCATATATTCCCAGCATCGCTGCAGATGTTTCACCTCATTAACCTCTCTTTTTATTTATAACAACAGTATCATAAACACGAAAAGAGCGCCCCATAAATTCAGCCCCGCGCGAGAATCTCCAGGGCCTGACGATATTTCGCCGCGGTCTTACTTACTATCACAGGCGGAAGTTCAGGTCCGGGAGAAGTTTTATTCCACCCCGTACTCTCAAGGTAATCGCGCACAAACTGCTTATCAAAACTCGGCTGCCCCTGCCCCGGTTTATACACGTCCTTCGGCCAAAACCGGGAAGAATCCGGAGTGAGCACCTCGTCAATCAGAATAAGCTCTCCTTCGTGGATGCCAAATTCAAATTTGGTATCGGCAATGATTATACCCCGCTCCTCAGCATAAACGCTTGCCTTACGATAGAGGGCAATGCTGATCTGTTGGATTTTATCGGCAAGCTCCTTCCCAATCGTATCAATGACATAATCAATGCTTACATTCTCATCATGTCCGATATCGGCCTTAGTGGAAGGAGTAAAGATAATCTCCGGAAGCTTATCCGACTCCCGTAACCCCATTGGCAACCCGATACCGCAGATCTTTCCGGTTTTTTGGTACTCTTTCCAGCCTGAGCCGGAAAGATATCCACGCACAACGCATTCCACCGGAAGCGGTTGAGCCTTTTTTACAAGCATCGCCCTTCCCCGCAGCTGCGCCTCATAGGGTATCAACGCCGAAGGAAAATCCTTGTTTTCGACAGTGATCAGATGATTGGCCACGACATCCGAGGTTAGATCGAACCAGAAACGGGAAAGACTTGTCAGCACCTCTCCTTTCCCTGGAATCGGCGTAGGCAAAATAACATCAAAGCAGGAGATGCGATCAGTCGAAACTATAACCAATCCCTCCGGCAACTCGTATATCTCCCGCACCTTTCCCCTCTTCAGGAAAGGTATATTCTTCAGATCTATTTCGCTTAAGGGCTGGTCGGACATCTGAACTCCTTTATTTTTATTCGAAATTCCCGGGGACAATAACATCCCCGTACAGCTCTCCCGCCTTTTCCAGACGTTCCCGCTGCTCAGCAAGCAGCGTGAACAGAACTTCCGGCACTCCGATAACGTTAGTCTGATATATCTCGAAAATTCTTTCGATCTTTTCCAGATTATCTTTAACCCTGATCGCAAACTGTTCATTATACTGCGCCCGCGAATACTCCCGATCCAGTACCTCTTTAAACAGCCGCTTCAGAGTCTCATAACAGGGAAGCCAGCCAATCGGGGCCTTGGTCGCGGAGGCCTCTTCGTGAATCCGCAGCTCCATCCACTTAAGCCAAACACATTTATCATGCATTCCCGTCAGATACTCTCCACTCCGGCCACGGATAAAATAGTTCACGCCAAAAATCAACGGGGGCTGCTCCAGACCGCGAACGAATTCCAGATGATTCTGGATATATTTTCCAATCGGAATGGACAAAAAGTCGAGATTGGCCATAAGATTGAACTTACGCACCCCCTCCTTGCCCAATGTAGCCGCAGTAGTTTCAGACTCCAACGCGCTGGCAATAGTTATCACCCCGTGAATCCAGTTAAAACTCTGAAAAACCGGGGGCCAGGTACGCGAATCACGCCCGCCATAGATAACGCCACTGACCGGCACCCCGTTCTTGTCATCCAGTCTATCGTCACAATTCTTCAGATTGCGCAGACGGATAGTGTACCGGGCGTTACCATGGGAATGCAAAATCGGGTTTCCCTGAGAGTCCTTCTTGTCTTTAGTCCACTCTCCGGAGAAATTAACCCCGGAATCAGGAATCTCCCGGCCATCGCCCTGCCAGTAGGCCTTACCCTCCTTGACCAGGACATTCGAAAGAATAACCTCGCCCGGACTGTTAAGCACTTCCCAAATAAGCGGATCATCGGCAGGATTAACGTCTTTAATAATCCCGAAAATCCCACGTTCCACGTTTACCGCGTGTATCTTGCCATCACGTTTCCGAAGATAGGCAATATCGTCACCAACGATATTCTCTCCCTGCACCATACATGTGGAGGTTTTACCACAGGCACTCGGAAAGGCTCCGGTAAAATAGGTCCGGCGACCACCGAACCCGTTAACGCCCATGACAAACATGTGCTCAACCAACCATCCTTCTTTATCGGCCTTGTTTATCGCCAGCCGGAGAGCAAGCTTCTTCAGCCCGATCGTATTACCGGCGTACTGGGTATTAACACTATAGACAATATTATCGGCAAGACTGATATAAACCCGGCGCTTATCAACATTCTTACTTACGTTATTTTCCAATTCCCCAGCGGAGTGAACGAACTTGAAAAAAGTGGTATCAGCCGGAGCGTTTTTAAGGGCCTCGTAACCCGGGCGGTAAAGAATATCCTCAGAATGAGCGACATAGGAAGAATCGGTTATCTGGACCGAGAATACTGAGAACTCGGAATTAACCGGGCCCAGGCAGAAAAAGAGGACATAAGCCTGCTTGCCCTTCATGGAATCCTTTAACAGCCCCATGATCTCTTCCCGTCCCTCATCGCGGTCGATAGCATGGATGTGCGATCCAAACTCAACCCCCTTCACCATGAAGAACCGGGTAGCGTTCTTATCCCGTCCCTGATCGTTAATTCCATCGAAATGCACGGTATGCCCTTCAGTCACCAGCTGTTTCTCCTCGCCCAGTTTAACCGCGGACGCGCGGATAGACTCCATATCTTCATCCGAATCACTTCTGATAAAAACAGAATCAGGATTACAATGAGCAACGAACCTTGCGATAAATTCGATCACAGCGGGATTATCGAGTGCCGTAAGCTTCGAATAGTTCTCCACCCCGCACTTTTTCTGAAGTAATTCGCGCATCTCTTCCATTAACAAACCTCCGTTGGTTTTTTGTTAGTATATCAAATCAATGGGTATCTATCAATAAAGGAACCCGTACCTTCATCAGTTTTAAAAATAAAGCCTCCCGTGCGCGGGAGGCTTTATGAAATGGCGGGGCCGACGGGGTTCGAACCCGCGACCTTCGGATCGACAGTCCGACGTTCTAAACCAGCTGAACTACGGCCCCAAAATTTTAACTTTTAGCAGGTAAACTTCCTATCCCGCCCTGCTCAATTGGTGGGCGCGGTAGGACTCGAACCTACGACCCCCTCCTTGTAAGGGAGGTGCTCTAACCAACTGGGCTACGCGCCCCAAATTTCATTTATCGTATCGCCTGAACAGAGTGCCGGGCGAGCCTGATTTTTCCAGTACCGACCATCAATATTCGTTTCAGTCTACACTAATTAACTTTATTTGTCAACCCGCATAATTATCCGTGTCAACCCAATTTAGAAATGTCCTATAGTTACCAAAATAGAAATGTCCGGTTTAGGTACTCAATAAACTCAACTCCTGATAATCCGCGATCCTCTGTTCTTTTTTGCCGCCAGATAGCTCATCAGGAACCTTTTGCCGTCATCTAATAACTCATCCATCTCTTTTAATCTAACTTAAGAAGATAGGCTTTTTTGTTTTACTTCTAATCAAGAATCTAAATATAGTCTTTTTTTATTTTAGAACTTCAGGTAAGCAGGGGGCTATGCCTGCCCCCTCACCACCCCCAGGCCCTACTTAAACAAATGACCACCAAAGGCGTCCAGCAGGGAAATTTACCGGTGGTAAATTTTACCCTGGGAAAAGTAGGCAAAGAAAACAGGCGCACGG
>JAGYOO010000146.1 GCA_018399295.1 Candidatus Omnitrophota bacterium
GCCCGCCACAACTATTACTGTAGATCGCATCGATCGGTTTATCCTTGTAGACCGCCACCATTCCAAAGGTTTCCGCCACCGCCTGGTTTGTCCGCTCGGTCTCAGCCGTCATCCCGCCGTAAGCCTGACAATGAACGCCCGCGCAAAAATCCGCCCCTTCGGCCGAGTGCCGGCCAAGTTTGGAATAAGACTCGCTACGCGCCGCCACAGCCTGGGCCTTCAGGGCCTCCAACGGCCAGTCTGAGGGCATTTCACTGGGAAGCACTCCGCAGATATACTCTTCCAGATTAAGCTTATTCACCAACCTGATCCCGGAAGCAGTTTTAGTGATCTGAAGACTGCCACGAAAAGTCCGATCGGTACTTGTCGCCCAGTACTGTCCCTGCCCGGAGACAAGGTTAAAGATCAGGATTGTATCCATCTCTCCTTCCGGCTGAATCTCAAACCGCGGAGGGACTGGTTTTTCGTCAAGCCGCAATCCATCCCCCTCGGGGTGGAGAAAATAAAGCTCGCCCCCCTTCCCGTGAAACAATAACCTTCCCGCGTAATCGATAATTTTAAAGGAGGAAGAACACTTAAAGCGAAGTTCCGAGACCTCCCCCAGCAAAACCTTTACTCCGGAAGCCCCGGTCTTAAGCGGAAAAGCCGCGGGAACAGCTCTTTTCCGGTATCGCTCCTGGTTTCTAAAGGCTAATCGCTCGCCAAGTTCGGGACCGGCTTCTTTTGTCAACCGTTGAACCTCTGCGGCAGCCAGACGATCTTTTGGATCAATAGTCAGTAACTTGCGGTAGACCCTCAGCGCCTCCTCATAGCTCTTAAGTCCGGAATAAGCGCGCCCCAGACAGGAATAGATACCGGTAAGACTGGGGTCGAGCTTGATCGCACGTTCAAGTTCCCGGGCGGCGGGGCCGAACTCTTTATTTTCCACAAGCAAAACTCCTTTGCGGAAAAAAACTTCCGGCCGGCATCCCGGCGCGTCCGCGGCCCGGGCGTACACAAGCAAGGCCTCTTTTTTTTCTCCCAATTCCTCCCAACACCGCCCCAGCCAATAAAGAACATCCGGATCAGGAGCGGCAATTGCCTCAAAAGCGCGCACCGCGGCCGCCGGTCTGGAATCCAGATAATAACATTCCCCCAGATGACGGTATAGCACCGGGTCCGGTTCCTGGCGCATCAGCAGCTGTAACTGCTCGACCGCCTCCGGATACCGGGCCAGACTTTTATAGATCAAGGCAAGATTGAGCCGGCTGATCCTTGAATCCGGATTATCTCCCGCCGCCTTCAGGTAGGTCTGAAGCGCCTCATTCAGATGGCCCTGATTAAACAAGATCCGGCCGTTATCGTCCGAACGCGCAGCCGCCGACAAGGTCAGCGGAGTTAACATCAGGCAAAGCACCAGGCATACCCGGGCTGAGGCTTTCAAGCGGGAATAAGCACACAAAGTATTTTCTTCAATTCCTCTTCTTTATTTTTTATACCGAACATTTTGAGATTTACCTGAGCCCGGGCCCGTTGAGACGGGAGGTGGAGCTCAATTGTATCCGCGGCCGCGTTGGCGGTACCGTTAAGGATCTGCCGGTAAAGCCGGTTAAACGGCGCGTTCGGGGAGAGCCTGCTTACGGCACCAATCGTCACCTCATCCCGGCTGATGCCAAACATCTTCTGACAGGGAGGGTTCAAAGTAATGATTCCGGCATCGGTATCAATGATCATCAGGGCCTCAGACATAAGCCGGCAGGAAGTTACAATCAGCCGGTTCAGAACCACTACCTTATTCTCCCGCAGCCGGTCATACTCGTTTATCTGGTCCACCACATGGTTAAAACTCCGCGCGATCCGCGCGGGTTCGTCCACGCCGGGCAGAGAGATGCCGGTCTGATAATTATTCTCCTGAAGATGCCGCAAGGCCAGAGAGAGTTTTTTTTCAAAAAGAACAAGCCGGTTCAGCGCGGCCAGATTCAACAATACACCGCCGCCGCCGACGATCACGAAAATATCGCGCAGGAGCTCATTGTCACTGACAAACCATCCCAAGACCGACAAGACCAGAAACAGGAGCACGGCCAGCCATAACAGAACGACAATGCGAACTTTATTCTTCATTTTTTATTTGTGGTTGGAAACAAGATTAATACTTTCTTCCTTACCGACGACTATCAGCAGATCCGTCTCTTCAATAACATCATCGGCCTGCGGCAGATCGTTGATCGTCTCTTTAAAAACCTTCTGCCCTTGATCATTCACGCTGGGAATCAACTTCTTTATCGCGACGACGTTTATATCGTAGCGCTTACGCATATTGAGCTCCTTCAAGGTCTTGCCCCAGAATTCCTTCGGAACCTTGATCTCGGCCATCGTATGCCCGGTCGCCAGCTTCATGGAGACCTGGATGTTGGGGCTGCTCAAAGTCTTTCCGACCGATTCGCCCATCTCTTCTTCCAGTTTAATGATCTTGGTTATCTCCAAGGCCCGGAGGATCTCTTCCTGCAGAGGATTAACCGCGCGCGCGTAGATATTCTTTACCCCCATCTTCTTCAGCAGAGTGGTACTAAGCAGATTAGACTGAACATTTTCGCCAATACAGACGATTGCCGCGTCCACCTGCTCCATCCCGATGGAACGAAGCGCCTTCTCATCCATGGAATCAAGAGCCACGGCCACGGCGACATAGTCTTTTATGTCTTCGATCTTTTCCTTCTGCAGATCAACCGCGACCACCTCCACTCCCTGTTCAGTCAAGGTCCTGGCTACCGCGGCGCCAAATCTCCCCAGACCGATAACAGCAACCTGACGCATCAGTTCCTCCTTTTTCGGGTCAACTTTTATCCGAGTATATTCACTAAAACTTCAACAATCCGGGGATCAAACTGAGTTCCGGCGCAGCGTTTCAACTCGTTGAGAGCCTGCGGACGGCTTAATGCTCTGCGATACGGCCGTTCGGAGATCATGGCCACATAGCCATCGGCTACGGCCAGCACCCGTGCTCCCACCGGGATCATCTCAGCCTGCAGACCCTGCGGATATCCCCCCCCGTCGTAACGCTCATGATGATGCAGAATAATCGGAGCCGCCTTCTGTTCCCGGTCGATCTTCCGGACAATGTTCGACGACTGGATACAGTGAGAAATAAGTTCAAACCTCTCATCATCAGTCAACTCCCCGTCCTTTAGCAGGATCTGTTCACTGACCCCGATCTTTCCGATGTCATGCATCAGTCCGGCATACCGGATAAGTTCCACATCTTCATCATCCAGTTCCATCCGTTCAGCGATTAAGACAGCCAGGGCAGAAACCTTCTCCGAATGCCCCTGGAAAAAACTGCTTTTTGATTCAAACGCGTTGATCAGGGAAGAAACTGTCTTCAGGTACTGCTGTTTAAGCTCGAGATATACCCTGGCATTTCCCAAACACCTGCCGATCTCTTCGGTAATGATCCCGATCGTCCGGACAGCGGTATCATCAAGCTCCGTGGATACCGGATTCAAAAACAGCGCGATCCCTTCGGCATTTTCTCCATTATGCAGCGGAAACATAAACAGAGACCGAGGATTTTCCGCGGAAAGGTTTTCCAGCATTTCCGGCAGATCTTTCAACCGGGGAAACAGCACGGCCTTTTTCCGCGTAAACAATCTTTCCCGAATCGCCGGATCCAGTTGAAACCTTTTCCGGGAAAGCCGGGAGATATCGGAAAGCAATCCGGATGATCCGGCAAGGTAAAACCCTCCCGCGGCTTTATCCAACAGCAAGATCACGCAGGTCCTGATCTGGGCGGTATCGGCAAGATATCGTGCCGAAAGAGCGGCAACACTCTTCAATTCCCTCTGCCCCTCAAGCTCCTTTCCGTAGCGGTAGATCAAGGCCAGATTATTAAACATCAGGTCCCGCTCGCGGCTTTGACGCGAATCCTTTCCGGCCCTTTCTATTTCCCGCAGCAACGAATCGGTTTCAAACGGCTTGACCAGATAAGAAAAAGCCCCGGTTTTCATCACCGCTACCGCTGTCTCCACAGAGGCGTACGCGGTTATAACGATCACTTTTATCAGCGGATACTGACGTCTAATCCGGGAAAGGACCTCGGCCCCCTCCATATCAGGCAACTTCAGATCAAGAACCACCAGATCGAAATCTTCCCGCTCAAGCAGCTTAAGCCCGTCTTCACCCTGTCCGATCCGTTTAACCCTGTAGCGATTCTCCGCCAATATCCGATCAAGGACAACCGCGGAAACCGGCTCATCTTCGATGATCAGGATCGAATATTTCGCAAGATCATTCATTTATCAGTCTCAGCCAAGAATTCCCGGACGGCCTCCCGGACTCCTTCAGTAACTGCCCGGGAAGAGATGGTTGCTCCTGTCACCGCGTCAATCCCGCCCCCCAGATGAAGCCTCTCCACCGTCTTCCCGCTAAACTGCCTGATAAAATTTTCTTCCGCCACCCGAGACCCCAGACCGGGAGTTTCCTTATGCTCCAATATTTTAACCCCAGTAAGTTCTCCCTGAGGATTTACTCCGGCCATTAACTGCATTGTCCCGCCGTAACCCCGCGGTTGCGGCATCAACACCCAACC
>JAGYOO010000147.1 GCA_018399295.1 Candidatus Omnitrophota bacterium
TACCGCGGGATAAAACAGTTGAACCACTGCGGTTGAATGGATTTATCTGGCCGTGCCGCGGACAGGTGTCGGGCTATTTTAACCAGAACCGGCATAATGTGAAAAACCGGGGGATCGATATCAATGCCAGGGGGGGGGCTTCCGTCTACGCCGCGGCTGACGGTCGGGTGGTTTTTACCTCTGATAATATGCGCGGATATGGACGGACGATTATAATTGAGCATGCTGATGGATTTACCACTGTTTACGCTAACAGTGAAGAGAACGCGGTAAATACCGGAGACTATGTTAAACAGGGTCAGCTTATCGCCCGGGTGGGTAATGGCGGCCGGGCCGGAGAGAATCTGCTTCATTTCGAATTGCGGCAGGGGAATCGGCCGCGAAACCCATTGCTTTATCTGCCTTAACCCGATTTAAACGAAAATGTCCGGAAAAGAGAATAAAAGATTTTCAGTAGGAACTTTCTGTCGCCAGGGCGCGAAAGAACTTCTTAAAAAACGGGTCGGCGCTTTCTGTCGACAATATCGGCAGAATCTGGCCTTGATCGGACATCAGAGTCTGGGGAAGACAACTCTGATTCATGATCTGCTGCGGGAGTTTGCTGAAGAAAAGTTTATCCCTATTTACATCCGGTTAGAGGGGGTTAAGTTTTCGGTTTTCGCCGAAAAGTTCATGGGGGTATTGTTTTATCAATTGCTGAAGAAGGAGCGGCTGGCCTTATCGGACGATCTGGATCTGCTTCTTGAACGGGCTGTGGGTATCGTTCCGAAGACCGTCTGGGCGGCCAAACAGATTAGAAAGCATTATGAAAAACCGGAGGAAATGGAGGAGGCCTATTCACTTCTGCTGGATCTTCCGCAAGTGCTTCATGATGAGACTGGCCGGCAGGTTTTACTGATTCTGGATGAGTTTCAACGGCTGGAGGAATTTCCGCTGAAGAATCCGTTTCTTGAATTAAGCAACAAGATAATGGTTCAGAAGTATACAATGTACGTTATTGTCAGCTCTTCTCTGCATAACGCGCACGCGATCCTGAACGAGAAACTCAGTCTTCTGTTCGGGAATTTCGAGTCCATAAACCTTCAGCCGTTTGATGAAGATGAGGCCGGAGAGTTTTGTCGGGACCGGATGAAAGGCATTCGGATTCCTCTCGATTATCTGAGATTCATAATAAATTTTTCCGGCGGGTTTCCGTTTTATCTCGATGTAATAAGCGGTAAGCTTAAAAGTCTCTGTCTTGATCTGGGTCGCAAGGAGGTGGATGAAGCCATATTACTGAACGCGTTGCAGGATGTCTTATATAAGGATTACGGAACTCTTAATCAGTTTTTTCATAATCAGTATAACGAACTGCTGCGCCGGGGAAACGGCTCTACCGTTGGAGTGCTGGAGGCGCTGGCAGAAGGCAGACGTAAGCCTTCTGCGATCGCTGCCTATCTTAACTGTACCTCAAAAGAGGTTAATCGGTGTTTAAATCTGCTGGTTAAAAACGATTTTCTGGTCCGTAAGGGGGCCTTGCTGCAGGAGGTGGATCTGATGTTTTTCAACTGGATCCGTTATGTTCTCCGCCAAAAGAGGGATTCTTTTAATATTGACGTTGATACCGCCGCAAAGTGGTTTCAGAATGATATCGGGGGCCTGTTGGAAGGTTTTATGAGTGAGTCACGGAAAAATCCTGCTCTCCGGATTAAAGAGCTGTTTGATCTGTTTGACAATGAACTGGTTGAGATCGAGAACCGGCGGTTTAAACTTATGAATTTTGATGAGGTTAGTCTTCAGACGGCAGGGGATATAAGCCTTATCGAAGCGCGAAAAGATAATAAGCATTGGGTCTGCGGGGTCGGTCGCTATATCGATGAATCCGGATTTAACTCTTTTATTGGCCGGCTTAACGGAAAGAAATGTCTCAAAAAGATCCTGATATGCTTCGATGGTATTGATGACAATATTAAGCTGAAGGCTATGGATTCCCGCTTTTGGATCTGGGAAAAAGAGTCGCTGAACGAGTTGCTGTCTTTGTTCGAAAAGCCCTGGGTGTTTAAATGCTGATCGGAGTTATCTCAGATACCCATCTTGAAACCGGTGATGAGTTGCCTCCGTTGGATGAGTATTTCAAGGACGTTTCAATGATCCTGCACGCCGGAGATCTGGTGAGCCTGAGTGTGCTTAAACAGCTTTCCCGGTATTCGGATAAGGTTATCGCGGTTGCCGGCAACATGGACAGTGAAGAGGTAAAGGCCGTGCTTCCGGAAAAAAGGGTCATCCGGGTTGCGGGATTCAAGATCGGCCTGATCCACGGCTGGGGTCCGCCGGCTGAAATCGCCAAACGGGTAAGCCGGGAGTTTCCGAAAGATATCGACGTGATCGTGTTCGGACATTCGCATCAGCCGGTCTGCGAAACAGTCAAGGGTGTTTTGTACCTTAACCCGGGAAGTCCGAATGATAGTCTGTTCGCTAAGACTAACAGTGTCGGCCTTATCGAGTTGGACGGCCGCCCGAAGGGCAGACTCATAAAGCTTTAGCCGTATGGCGAAAAAGAGAAAGGATGGTAATGGAAAAATTGTGGGCGCCCTGGCGAATAAAGTATGTACAGGCTGCGAAGACACGCGGATGTATATTCTGTCAAAAGGCGAAGCAGAAACGGGATGCGAAAAATTATATTATTCTTCGGGGTAAGACGGTCTTCTCCATGCTGAACATTTATCCTTACAATAACGGCCATTTGATGGTGGCGCCGTACCGGCACATCGGACAGCCGGATAAACTGAACGAACAGGAAACAGCCGAGCTGTTTTCAATGGTTAATGATTCAGTCCGTAAGCTTCGCGCGAAACTTAAACCGCAGGGGTTCAATATCGGCATGAATATCGGAAAGGCCGCCGGAGCCGGGATTGATAAACATCTGCATGTCCATGTCGTGCCCCGCTGGGAGGGCGATACCAACTTTATGCCGATTATCAGTGGAACCAGAGTCTTGGCCCAGTCACTTGACGAATTATACAGGATGTTGACAACATGAAAGAACACATACTTATTATTGATTTCGGTTCACAGTACAGTCAGTTGATTGCCCGGCGGGTCCGGGAATACAAGGTCTATTGCGAAATATGTACGCCGGAAATAAGTCCGGACCGGATCAGGAAGATGAAGCCGCGGGGAATAATTTTTTCCGGAGGGCCTTCCAGTCTGACTCAAAAGAACGCTCCCCGCTGTGATCCGGCGATTTTCGAACTGGGGATTCCGCTGCTGGGAATCTGCTATGGGATGCAGCTGATAGCCGACCATTTTCAAGGTAATGTCGGCAAGGCCTCCTCGCGGGAGTATGGACGCACGGAATTATTTATCGATGATTCGACGGATCTGTTTAACGGGCTGGGAAAGAAGATTGTTACCTGGATGAGTCATGAAGATAAGGTAATTGATCCCCCTGCCGGCTTCAAGCCGCTGGCGCATACGCGTAATTCTGCGGTTGCCAGTTTTGCTGATCGGAAAAAACGTATCTTCGGAGTTCAGTTTCATCCGGAGGTTGTGCACACTCCCCAGGGAAAAGAGATCCTGCGTAATTTTCTTTTTGAAGTCTGTGGCTGCAAGGGGCTCTGGACTATGCGTCATTTTATAACTGAATCGATTCGGCAGATAAGAAGCGAAGTGGGTAACGGGCAGGTAGTTCTGGGACTGAGCGGAGGGGTGGACTCTTCGGTGGCTGCCGTACTGCTGCACCGTGCGCTGGGCAAGCGGCTGCACTGTATCTTTGTGAATAACGGGTTATTGCGAACCGGAGAAGCGGAAAAGGTCCAGGAGACGTTTGCCCGCCATTTTCACATGAATTTTCACTATATTGACGCTGAAAAACAGTTCTTGCGGCAACTGAAGGATGTTATTGATCCGGAACGCAAGCGTAAGATAATCGGCAGACTCTTTGTCCGGGTGTTTGAACGAGAGGCGAAAAAATTAAAGAACATCGGATTTCTGGCCCAGGGAACCCTGTATCCGGACGTGATTGAGAGCTGTTCGGTTTTCGGCGGCCCTTCCGCGATGATAAAGAGTCATCATAACGTTGGCGGACTGCCGAAGAAGATGGATCTGAAGCTTATCGAACCATTGAAGTATCTGTTCAAGGATGAGGTCCGGCTGCTGGGGCTGGAGCTGGGATTACCGGAAGATGTCATTAACCGTCACCCGTTTCCCGGCCCGGGGCTGGCAGTAAGAATAATCGGCGAGGTTACAAAAGAGCGCTGTGAGATACTGCGCCAGGCGGACTGGCGGCTTATCGAAGAAATAAAGAAGGCCGGATGGTACAAGAAGATCTGGCAGGCCTTCACCGTGCTGCTGCCGGTAAAAAGCGTGGGGGTCATGGGGGACGAACGGACTTATGAGAATGTCGTGGCGATCCGGGCTGTTACCAGCTTAGACGGTATGACCGCGGATTGGGCCCGCATGCCTTCGGGACTGCTCGCCCGGATATCGAACCGGATAATTAATGAGGTAAAAGGAGTTAACCGGGTGGCGTATGATATAAGCAGTAAGCCGCCTGCCACCATTGAGTGGGAATAAACGC
>JAGYOO010000148.1 GCA_018399295.1 Candidatus Omnitrophota bacterium
CGGCATCCGGCAGTTAATACTGCGGGCCGCCTTTCTCTCTCCGGACTGGCCGGACTTTTATCGCTAAGCTCGCTGGTGATCTCCAATGATACCGGTCCTCTGCATCTGGCCCGGGCCGTGGGAGTTCCCACGATTGGTATCTACTGGATCGGTAATCTGATAAACGGAGGGCCGCTCACCGTATCCCGTCACCGCGCTCATTTCTCCTGGCGGATCCATTGTCCGGCCTGCGGAAAAAGCTGCATTGACACTGATTGCGCGCATCCTGATTCTTTTGTCAGTGAAGTGCCGGTGTTTGAGGTCATGCATTCGGCTTTTGAGCTGCTGGGCTCCCGGCTGCCGGAACCCGCGCCTCTGACGGAAACGGTTTTTTAGATCTCAGTAAAGGAGCGATATGACCAGAGAACTCGATATCCTCATACCGACTATAAACCGACCGGCCTCCCTGGCAATAACCCTGACCGCGTTAAGTTTTCAGGCATATCCGTTCGGTGTGGTGATCTCGGACCAGAGTGATCAGACTGATCCGTTTGGTATGCCGGAGATGGATGCGGTTCTAAGGCTGTTGCGGGAGCGGAGGCATGAGATTAAGGTTCTTAAACATCTGCCCCGGAGGGGGATGGCGGAGCAGCGCCAGTTTCTCCTGGAACAGTCGGACGCGATGTATGTATTGTATCTGGATGATGACCTTATTCTGGAAAAAGACATGGTCGCGCGGATGATGCGGGCGATACTTGATGAAAAATGCGGATTTGTCGGCAGTGCTCCGATCGGTTTAAGCTATGCCCGGGAAGAACGCCCGTGGGAGCAGACAATCGAATTTTGGGACGGGCCGGTGTTGCCGGAGAAGATTATCCCGAACGGACCGAAATGGAGCAGGCATATTCTGCATAACGCGGCCAATATCTATCATCTGCAGAACAGGCTCGATCTGACTGGATCGCGGCAGCGCAAGTATAAGCTGGCCTGGATCGGCGGCTGCGTTCTGTATGACTCCGTGAAACTGCGAAACTGCGGTGGTTATGATTTCTGGAAAAGTCTGCCTGTTGAGCACAGCGGCGAGGACGTACTTGTCCAGTTAAAGGTGATGGAACGATACGGCGGGTGCGGATTGATCCCGTCCGGTGTCTATCATTTGGAGCTGCCGACCAAAGTGCCGGACCGGAGGGTTAATGCTCCGGAATTTCTGATGGCCGGCTATGCGATGGCAGCGGGAAAGGGATAAAGTAAGATCATGAATGAAGACCGGGACACAATGCTTGATCCGGAACCGCGCGGCCTGAGTGAAACCCTAAGGGAATTCAAGGGCCAGAGATGCGTGGTGATCGGAGAAGCGATAGTGGACTCTTATCTTTACGGATCACCCCGCCGGCTTTGCCGGGAGGCGCCGGTACCGGTAATCGACTCTGAACAGATTTTTCTGGCCCCCGGCGGCGCGGCCAACACCGCGGTGAACCTTGCCGGTCTGGGGGCAAAGACCTCCTGCTTTACGGTTATTGGAAAGGATCGGCAGGGGATGCAGCTTTGTGCCCTGCTGGAGGAAAAAGGCGTGAATACCGATAATATCCTGACCGTAAAAAACCGGCGGACGCTTTATAAACAAAGGATCTATGCCGGTACGCAGATGCTGCTGCGCGTGGATAGCGGCAGCTGCGGCCGGTTAGAACCTGAGATCGAAGAAAGGATGGCCCGGCTTCTGGAGGCCCTGTTCGAGTCGTCTCAGGCCCTGGTTATATCGGATTATGATTATGGCCTGATAAGTCCGAAGGTGATCCAGGTGCTGACGCGTCTGCAGAAGAACAATCCGAAGATCCTGGCGATTGACGCGAAAGATCTGGAACGATACTCTGAGGTCGGGGCCGTACTGATCAAACCGAACTATTTCGAAGCGGTCCGATTTCTCGGGATTCCGGTCGTGCCCCCGAACGAGCGGGCGGATCAGATCATCCGGTCCGGCCCCCGGCTTTTAGCTAAAGCCGGCGCGGAGATCGCCGCGGTTACTCTGGACAGTCAGGGAGCGGTGATTCTGGATAAAGGGCATAAGGCCTATCGCATTTATGCCCGGGCCCACAGTTCTCCCAGTGAAGCGGGAGCGGGGGACACCTTTATCAGCGCCTTTGTCCTGGCGCTTGTTTCCGGCGCTGATTCAAGCCAGGCCGGTGAGATTGCTTCCGCCGCGGCCGCGGTAGCGGTGGGAAAACGTCAGGGGACAGCCTCCTGTTCCTGGAACGAGCTGAGAGGATATCTCTCTCTGGAGAATAAGTTGATTCAGGGGACAGTCCGGCTTAAGGAACTGAAGGACTATTACCGGTCGCAGGGGATGAAGATCGTCTTTACCAACGGCTGTTTCGATATCCTTCACCGCGGGCATACCCATTTTTTGAGCCAATGTAAATCCCTGGGGGATGTTCTGGTCGTGGCGGTAAATTCAGACGCGGGCATCCGGAAATTGAGGGGAGCGAACCGGCCGATAAACAGTCTTGCCGACCGGACCCAGATACTTTGCTCACTAAGCTGTGTTGATCATGTTATCGGTTTTGAAGAAGATTCTCCGCTGGAGATAATCGACCTGTTAAAACCTGATCTGTTTGCCAAGGCTGCCAACCATCACATTGAAAATCTGCCCGAAGTCCCCCTGGTGATAAGGCAGGGGGGAGAAGTGCGGATCCTTCCTTATCTTGAAGAATATTCCACGGTTGACATTATTCAGCGGGCATCGGTACAGGTTTAGTCGTGACAGCTGGTATGGACCAGGCAGCGGCCAGGCAGCACTGCTGCCCGGCCGCTGGTTCTTATCTCACAGATCCTGTTCTTTATCCTGCTCGGCCAAGCTCAGCTACTGCCCCGGCGGTCAGATTTATCAGGGCCTCAACATCATCCAGGCTGAATACTGCTGAGGGCGAATGGATGTAGCGGCTGGGAATAGAGAGAACGCCGGAAGGGATACCCTCCCGGTTCATGTAGATGATTGCCGCGTCAGTCATGCCGCCTTCCAGCACGTCGATCTGGTACGGTATTTTTTCTTTTTCCGCTGTGCGGATAAGGATATCTTTTATTCCCGGATTTATGATCAGTCCCCTTCCGCCGGCCTCCAGCATGCCGATGGCAACCCCCTTGCCGAGTTTTATCGCTGACTGACGTTCCTGCACATTCGGGATGTCGCCGGCTGTAGTGGTGTCTAAAGCCAGGGCAAAATCAGGATTGATGCGGAATGATGATGTCCGGGCGCCTTTAAGTCCGACCTCTTCCTGGGCTGTGGCCACCGCGTAGACCTCCGCGTTTTCAGCCTTCAGCTTCTCCATGATCTTAATCAGACAGTAACACCCGATCCGGTCGTCTACCGCTTTGCCGTAATACAGATTGTTGGGCATACTGCCGGCATTTGGTTCAAAGATGATCATATCGGCGATGGAAACGCGTTTAAGGACCTCTTCCCGGTTTTTCGCGCCGATGTCGATAAACATGTCTTCCTGTTTTATAACCTGCTTGCGTTCTTCCTGAGTCTGGATATGCGGCGGTTTGGCCCCGATGATTCCGGGAATATCGCCGTCCCGGCTCTTAATGATTACCCGCTGTCCCGGTAGAATGCGGTCGTCAATACCGCCGATCTTCACGAAATGGATAAACCCCTCATTGGTAACATACTTGACCACAAATCCGATCTCGTCCATATGGGCGGTAAGCATGACTTTAACTCCGCCTTTTCCCTTGCGGGCGATAACATTTCCAAAGTTGTCTTTCGTAACCTCGTCGCAGGTCTTGTTAAGCTCTTCACCCATGATCGCCGCGATCTCGCCTTCATATCCCGATATGCCGGCACTGGTAAGCAATCTCTCCAACAATTTATCCATATTCAGCCTCCTTAAGTATTTTAATTATTATAAACGAAATAAGGCTAGTTGCAATCATCGGCTTATAAAAGAGTGATGAAGGTCAGAAAAAAAGGGAAGAAGGCGGAGTTAAATTCAGAGTGAAAGGTGATAGGATTTAGGTTAGGACAAGGTCTTAAATCTAAGGTCTTAAGAAATCTTCAGGCTTCTGCTCATGAGCTGTGAGGCTTATGCCTGCCTGCCGATAGGCACGGCGCTCACTTGGGATGGATGTGTTAAAGATTTATATGAATGTGGTTAAAAGGGGGCTATGCCTGCCCCCTTGGATGTCCTGATACCCCCAGCCCTACTTTCTTTAACGTAAAGAAAGTAGGCAAAGAAAGCAGGCGCACGGAGTGCTCGGAGCGAATGTTTCGGTTATTTCCTGTAAGACCCCCAACCCCTAAAAGGGGATTCAGGTGAGCACCTCACGGAAAAACCAAAACATAGGACTGCTCCTGCGCTTCCTAAGGCGCCACGGGTTGTATGAAAATATAAGCTCACAGCTCCGTAGCTCATGAGCTCATGAGCAGCATCTTAGCATTTTAGCATCTTAGGAAAAGATAGAAGCAAGGGAGCGCCACGGGATGTGTAGATATTCAGGCTCCCCTG
>JAGYOO010000149.1 GCA_018399295.1 Candidatus Omnitrophota bacterium
TCCAGGTAGGCCACATGGCCTGCGTGGAGAATATCGAAGCAGCCATTGGTAAATACTATTTTTTTACCGCGCCGGCGCTCGACAGTTAAAATCCTGACAAGTTCGCTATTGGACTTAATCTTGCTGCTGATCATTATAGAGGATTGTTTCCACCAGATCACAGATCACATGGATCACGGCAATATGCGCCTCCTGAATCCGCGGGGTATCGGTTGACGGGATCTGAATACAGATATCGCTTATTTCTTTCAGGTTCGAACCACGGGCTCCAGTCAGGCTGACCCGAAACATATTGGATTGTCCGGCGGTTTTCAGTGCGCGGATCACGTTTTCCGCCCCTCCACTGGTCGAGATACCGATAGCAGCGTCCCCGGGCCCCCCCAGCGCCTGGACCTGACGTTCAAACACACAGCCGTAATCATAATCATTAGCCAGGGCAGTGAGAATCGACCCGTTCACGGTAAGCGCTATTGCCGCATAGGCCTTTCTTTCTTTCTTAAAGCGGCCAACGAGCTCAGCCGCGAAATGTTGACTGTCTCCGGCACTGCCGCCGTTTCCAAAGATAAGAACCTGGCCTCCGGCTTTCAATACCGCGGCGATTTTACGGGCGGCCTCCTCGATTTCCGGCAGGCAGTTTCCCATTGTCTCCCGCATTATCCGCGAACTTTCGCTCAGGCTTAATCTGATGACTTCCGGGACATTATTCACGTTTACCCCATGAACTGAAGTTCTTCTTTTTCCTTTTTACCCTTTGCCTGGTCGCGCTGAGCGATCTTCGTAACATGCACATTTACCATTATCGGCTTATCGATTCCGGTCAGAAGATCCTGGACCTGAGTCTTGACAATCGACTGGATCTTCTGAGTTACCTCGGGGATTGAGGATGTCGACCAGAGCGAGACGCGGCTTTCTATCTCAATGCCCCGGCGGGTCACTATGACGTCGGACCGAA
The DNA here is from genome assembly GCA_018399295.1 of Candidatus Omnitrophota bacterium. Taxonomy (GTDB): domain Bacteria; phylum Omnitrophota; class Gorgyraeia; order B26-G9; family B26-G9; genus M55B170. Next base: position 953 of record JAGYOO010000149.1, read on the forward strand.
GCTCCTTAACGTCCGGAAGATGAATACTCATTCTCCTTATATAGTCCTCAATGGCACTGAGTGAGACTATCACCTGGCCACTGTTTGTACTGTATCCGATAGTTTTCTCTTTCTGGAACCTCTTAAACGAGATGCTGGCCAGAGAAAGACTCACAAGAATCAGCAGGATTCCGCTAAGCCCGACGATAACATAAAGATTTGGATACTCAATCACGTAATCAAACAGCAGCGAAAGATCGATCGTGCCGTTAAGATGCAGCGCGATCACGATCAGAGCCGCGCCAATTATGGTAAAAATAGCAGTGTAAAAGAAAACAATCAGCCGGTTAAAGATACGCATATTCTCTCCCCCTTTTCTATTCCTGAAAATTCTGTCCGGAATGGATCTCACCGACACTCACGTTCACTTCGGCAACAGTGAGTCCGGTCATTTCTTCAACGGCGTTGCGTATGTTTTCCTGCACCTTGCCCGCCACATCAGGAATGTTCACTCCGTATTCGACTATTATCGTCACTCCCAGTGTAACCTCATTATCTCCAATCTCCAAAGTAATCCCGCGCTGCCGGTATCCCTTATTAAAAAAATCGGAAAACAACGAGAGAGAGCCGCTCTTGACCCCCGAAACTCCTTCAACCTCCATTGCCGCGTTCCGGGCAATCGAGGCGATTACATCATTATTTATCTTCAACATCCCAAGGTCTGTCTTCTTTTCCTTATCGTTCACAGCCTCCTCCTTTAACTCTTACCCTCTAACATCTTCTCGACAAAATCGGTATAATATTTGCCGCGGAGAAATTCCGGATTAACGAAAATCTTTTTATGGAAATCGATGGTTGTCTTTATCGGACTGATAATAAACTCATCCAGGGCCCGCTGCATGATTGTAATCGCCTCGTTTCTATCCTTTCCGTATACTATGAGCTTTCCGATCATTGAATCATAATAGGGCGGGATAACATATCCAGGGTACACGTGCGAATCCACCCGCACTCCCCTGCCGCCCGGAACAAACAGGTTTTCGATTCGGCCCGGACAGGGCATAAAATTGTTTTCCGGATCTTCGGCATTGATCCGGCACTCGATTGAATGGCCGGTCAGCTTGATATCGTCCTGCGTGTAGCCAAGCTTTTCTCCGGCCGCCACCCGAATCTGTTCCTTTATCAGATCGATCCCGGTTACCATCTCAGTAACCGGATGTTCAACCTGAATCCGGGTATTCATCTCCATAAAATAAAAACTACCATCAGTATCAAGGATAAATTCAATAGTTCCGGCGTTGACGTAATTCACGACCCGGCCGATCTTTGCCGCTGTCTCGCAGATCCTCTTCCGCGTCCGTGCGTCAAGAACCGGGGAGGGGCTCTCCTCAATAAGCTTCTGATGCCGTCTCTGAACCGTACAGTCACGCTCGCCCAGATGCACGACATGATTGTGCTTATCCGCGATAATCTGAACCTCAATATGCCGCGGTTTTTCAAAATACTTCTCAAGATAAACGCTGGAACTTCCGAAACTCGCCTCCGCCTCGGTTTGAGCGGTGATTATCGAGCTGATCAGACGCACATCGTTATGGGCGATCCTCATCCCCTTGCCGCCCCCTCCGCTGGCCGCCTTAACGATAATCGGATATTTGATCTTTTTCGCGATCTTTACAGCCTCGTCCTTGTCCTTTACAACATCCAGCGATCCGGGAATAACCGGAATTCCGGCCTTGCGCATGGTTTCCTTAGCCGCCATCTTATCACCCAGCAACCGGATATTTTCCGGGGTCGGACCAATAAAGGCTATATGGCATGATTCGCATATCTCCGCGAAGTGAGCATTTTCAGCCAAAAATCCGTATCCCGGATGAATTGCCTCGACATCAGTTATCTCCGCGGCACTCATCAAAGCGGGAATATTAAGATAGCTGGCGGCGCCCGGAGCAGGCCCGATACAGACGGCTTCATCGGCAAACTGAACATGCAGTGAATCCGCGTCCGCCTCAGAATACACTGCTACTGTTTTTATACCCATCTCTCTACAGGCGCGGATAATCCGCAGGGCCACTTCGCCGCGGTTGGCAATCAGGATTTTTGAGAACATATTATACGGCCTCGATCTTGAACAAAGGCTGGCCGAACTCGATCGGATCCGCGTTTTCCACCAGAACCTCTTTTATCCGGCCCTTTACCTCTGACTTTATCTCATTCATCAGCTTCATCGCTTCGATTATGCAAAGGACCTGTCCGATCTCAACATCCTGCCCTACCTGGACAAAAGGTTCGGCTTCCGGGGATGGAGCACGATAAAAAGTACCCACCATCGGGGACTTCACCTCGGCATAGTCTTTTCCCTCCGGCTGCTGCGCCGGAATCGAACCTTCCTGCGGAAGCGACTGACTGGCAATCTGCTGCGGCCGATACCGCTCCACTATCATGCCGGAGTCTTCACAACCGCCGCTGCCCCGTCTGAGTCTGATCTTCAAGCCTTCCCGTTCCAACTCCAGTTCGGTCAGATCATTCTCGTTCATTAGAGTGATCATCTCTTTGATTTCTTTAAGATTCATCGAGAACTCCTCTTAATTTAGCGTCCGCTTCAGACGCGCTCGACATATTCCCCGGTACGGGTATCGATTTTAATGGTATCACCAACATTTACAAACAACGGAACAAGAATGGAGACTCCGGTCTCCAGATTTGCGGGTTTAAAGGCCGATTTGGATGTATCCCCACGAATCCCCGGTTCGGAATGGGTTACCTTTAATTCAATAAACATGGGAAGCCGGGCTTCAATTATCTGGCCCTGATATATTATGATGCTGATCTCCATGTTCTCCTTCATGAACGGAATAATTTCGGAAAGCCTTTCCTTGTCGACAATAATCTCTTCATACGTATCCTGATCCATAAAGTGATACAAATGGCCGGATTCATAAAGAAATTGCGCCTTTTTTTCTTCGACAAAAGCCTCTTGAAATTTTTCCTCAGCCCGGAAGGTCCGGTCCAGCACTTTTTTCGTACGCAGGTTCTTCATCTTAGTGCGGACAAAGGCGCCTCCTTTTCCCGGTTTCACCGGCTGATATTCAACAATAACAAAAACTTCACCGTCGATCTCCAGTGTAAGTCCGCTTTTAAATTGATTCGTGCTTATCATCTTATAACACCCTGTACCCTTTATCAGTTACCAGAACCATATCCTCAATCCGAATACCGCCCCAGCCGGGGAGGTATACCCCCGGCTCCACGGTAAAAACCATTCCCGGTTTAAGTCTGGAACCGGTCCGAGAGCTAATACCCGGTTCTTCATGTACTTCCATACCGATTCCATGTCCAAGCGCGTGTCCAAAATATTCCCCGAGTCCCTTCTCGTTCAACACCTTTCTGGCAATGCGGTCAAGATCACTGATCTTTCTGCCGGGAGAAATGGACTTTATTGCTCTATCTTGTGCATTTGCAACGAGTTCATAACAATGGGCATTTTGCCTGATTGTACCCGAAAAGAAAGTCCTTGTCAAGTCGGATTTGTATCCGTGATAGTCAGCAC
>JAGYOO010000015.1 GCA_018399295.1 Candidatus Omnitrophota bacterium
TTACCACCGGTAAATTTCCGCTGGACGCCATTTTGGCGGTCATTTATTTAAGTAGGGCTGGGGGCTATCAGAAGAAACAGGGGGCTGGCAAAGCCCCCTCTTGTCTATCTTCCAACCTGTCCCCTGACCAAAAAACAATAACCAAACAAAAATAAAATTTCCTGCCTGCCGGTAGGCAGGGGTTACACTGATTAAGAAGATTGCTTTCTGAGTTATGTTTGGTTTGATGTTTGAGATTTGGGATTTATTTGTTACTTGGAATTTGGTGATTGGAATTTCCGCACCAAAGGCGGCGAGGCGGTGTTAGATACTTTGCAGGAGGCGGGTGGGGTTTTGGAATTGTTCTACCTGCTTTATAAGGTCAGTTGTAAACTCGAGGAATGATGTTTCGTTGCGGGTAATGCCGCGCAGGGAATTGCCGAAGGTCCGCAGGATTGTCATGTTACGAGGCATTTTCTCTGTATAGTATCGAGCAATGGCGTGCATGGCCATGTAGATGTTGAATTTGGATTCTGGCAGACTCAGGCCGATATGCAGGTAACCTTGTTCTTTGAGCAGGGCGAGTAGTTCGTAACCGGTAAACGGATGGATCCGGTTCATGCGTAGCAGAAAACGCAGCTGGGTCTCAATGGCAGTTAATTCGTGCGCGGCCCGCAACTGTTGACCGTAATTCAGCAGGAATCCCGAGGTTCCGAGCCGGGCGGTATTCTTAAAATCATAGGTCAGGAAGTTATTGCGATGACCCAGTTCGTGCGGACCGGTGTAGACCAGGTCGCACAAATAGAGCGCTTCCTGGGCATACAGGGTCAACGAGTCGTTCATCTCGTTATACCCGCCGTGAACTCCCTGTTTGTCCGTGGCAATGATGGCTTTTCGCAATGGCGGCAGATCCTTCTGTTCGGATAAGGAGATTTCTTCCACCAGTTCCCGCAGACTGACTCTTTTTCCGGAATCGTTTCGCCACATTTTCAGGTCATTGATGACGATCAGCGCCAGCTGGTTGTTTATGCCGGATTCCTCGATATTGTCTTCCACTGTTATTTTTCCCTTTTGAAAAAAATCCCGCGCGTACTGTTCTGCGTCCAGTCCCCGGAGTTCCGGTTCAATGGTTTTTGCCTGACGCAGGGTTTCCAGAAGTTCTTTTTGCATGGATTCGAATTCCGGGTCGCTGCGGATGTTTTCCAGCATCCAGCCGGATAGTCCGGCGCGGTTTTCAATCGAAAGATAACTCATCTCATCGTTAAAATAGTTCGTCGGGTCAAGTTTATATATATTCAGGAGGCGTTCGACACGGTTGCCGGTTCGGATAAGATGACGGACTCCCAGATATGAACCGGAGTAAAGCGTTTCTCCTAAAGCAGGATTTATGGGGATGCCCGCAAAGTCATAGGTGGTAAGATCAAATGAAATTACGGCGCGGGTCTCCTGTTCAAACCGCGGATGAAAGCGGGAAAAATTATCCGGATTGAATCCCTGCTGAAAGGAGTCTTCGTTAAGAGACAGATCAGGGGAGAGAGAGGAGGCTGGAACATCAGCCTCTTCTCCGAACGCGATATTCGGGAATAAGAGTAAAGCTGTGAGGAATATTGATATAACTTTATTCATCTTATAAGTTTACCTTAAAATTTCAGAGAGTGCCAGAAATTCCGGGGAGATTAACTGTTATAGATTTTTTTGATTTAGACGATCTGGCCTCAGAGGATTCGACAGGAGAAAACTGTCTCGGTTTTTACCCGGTAATCTTTTTCTCTTGACCTTATATTTTCTAAAAGTTAAAATTTAACTTACTTTTAACAGTAGTAAGATAAGAAAAGGTGATAAGGGCGGTGACCGCTTGAAATGCGAAATTTACCCTTGACACCTTTTATGTATCATGTTATATTCTTTCCTTACTGTTTTTAAGGTTTGTAATCACATAAACAGAAAAGAGATTTGGTTCCGATGAAGACCTATATGTCTAACAAAGTTGAAAGAAAGTGGTACCTGATAAATGCCGAGGGTAAGACTCTCGGTCGGATGTCGACGCGAATCGCGGATATTCTGCAGGGAAAGAAAAAACCTGAATTTGCCCCGCATCTGGATATCGGGGATGAGGTTATTGTAACCAATGCGGCAAAGGTCGCGGTTACCGGCCGCAAGCTTAAGCAGAAGATTTATTTCCGTTACTCCGGTTATCCAAGCGGTCAGAAGCGCTTTGACCTGCAGACTATGCTGGAGAAGAAACCGGAAGAGGTGATCAGACAGGCGGTCAGGGGCATGCTTCCCGGAAATAATATCGGCCGGAAGATGCTGAAGAGGCTGAGAGTATATGCCGGGCCTGAGCATGAACAGCAGGCTCAGCAGCCGAAGGAAATTAAACTTTAAACTGAGGTTCAGGAGGTATCTAAGTTGGCACTAGAAAAATTTACGGCTACCGGACGCAGAAAAGAATCCGTCGCGCGGATTGAGATAAAACCCGGCAAGGGCGAGTTCGTTATAAATAAGCGGCTTATTGAAAATTATTTCGGCCGGGAGGTCCTGGAAATGCGGGCCCGGCAGCCTCTCATCGTCACGAATACGATCAACAAGCTTAGTATCAGGGCAAATGTCACCGGCGGAGGAATTGCCGGTCAGGCCGGGGCTATTAGCCACGGCATCGCTCGTGCGCTCTTGAAATATGACGAGAGCCTGAAACCGATCCTCAGAAAATCCAACTTCCTTACTCGCGATCCCCGAATGAAGGAACGCAAGAAGTACGGACAAAAAGGCGCCAGGGCCCGTTTTCAGTGGACCAAGCGCTGATCTAACCAAGGTAATTACCCTCAGAAGCTTTTTAATCACTTTTGTGTCAACAAATTAAATAAATTTATAATGTATTTATATAAGGAGGGCTTTTGTGCTTAACCATGCGTATTTGCCGTTAGTTCCGTCAGAAAAATATTGACTAGAAAGTTCTATTACTTTATAATATGTTGATAATTCACGACTTATTTTTAAATCATTAATCTGGTTTAATTTAAAAAGGGGTATGGAAATGTTAAGGGCAGGGGTTATTGGTGCCAGTGGGTGCGCGGGAGAAGAGCTTCTGCGGATTCTGGTGCGGCATCCGCGGGTAAAGATTCAGACTCTCGCGGCTAAGATGGATGAAAGCTGTCCGATCTCACGGATATTTCCTTGGACTGAAAAGCTTATTGATCTGGAGTGCCGGAATGATATAGACGTGGACAGGATCGTGACGGAGTGCGACGTGGTATTTCTGGCCTTGCCGCATCGGGTTTCGATGTTGGTGGCACCGGAATTTATTAAGGCCGGCAAGCGGGTGATCGATTTTAGCGCGGATTATCGGTTGAAGGATGTCGCGGAGTATGAAAAATGGTATGAGGTGGCGCATAAGAGTCCGGAGCTTATTAAGGATAGTGTTTACGGTCTGTGTGAACTGTACCGGGATAAGATCCGCAACGCGCAACTTCTGGCTAATCCCGGCTGTTATCCCACGGGGATTATTCTGGGCAGTGTTCCGTTTTTAAAGTCCGGCAGGGTGGAGCCGGAGGTTATCGCGGATGCTAAGTCCGGAACCACGGGCGCGGGACGGACTCTGTCGATAAAGCTGATGTTCTCTGAGGTTAATGAAAATTTTCGGGCGTATAAGGTAAATGAACATCAGCATATGCCGGAGATGATTCAGCAGTTGCGGGAATTTTCGCCGCAAGGTCTGACGTTTACGTTTGTGCCTCATCTTGTGCCCATGAGCCGGGGGATTCTGAGTACGCTGTATATGCGGCTGAAACAGGATATGTCGGTATTTGACGCTGTGGATATTTTGAAGGAGTTTTACCGCGATGAGCCGTTTATCCGGATAAAACCGGCGGACGAGTTTCCGGAGATCCGGGATGTGGTGAATTCGAATTTCTGTGATTTGGGAGTGAAGGTCGCCGGCCGGCAGTTGATCGTTATCGCGGCTATCGATAACCTGGTCAAGGGAGCGGCTGGGCAGGCGGTTCAGAACCTTAATATTATGTTTGATATGGATGAGACTCTGGGGTTTTATGAGCAACAGTCAAAAGCGGATTAAAGGGTTTGTAACCGCCCCGCTGGGGTTTAAGGTTAACGCGGTTAATGCCGGGATCCGGCGGAATAAACCGGATATGGGGCTTATTTTTTCCGTGGTTCCGGCTGTGGCGGCCGGGGTGTTTACCCGGAATAAGGTGAAGGCCGCGCCGGTTCTGATCAGCGCCGGCCGACTGCGGAAGCAGAAGGCTCAGGCGATCCTGGTTAATTCCGGCAATGCCAACTGCTGTACCGGCGAACGCGGGATGCGGGATGCCGAGGCTTTGGTTAAAAAAACCGCTGATCTGCTGAAGATTGATATCACGGGCGTGCTGATGGCCTCTACCGGAGTTATCGGCAAGTATCTTCCTCGCGAGAAGATGTCCGCGGCTTTGCCGGATCTGGTAAAAGGTCTGGATTTTGACCGCCAGGAGGCAGTAGCCAAATGTATTCTTACGACTGATAAATTCACTAAGACGGCTGAAGCCGCGTTCAATCTGGGAAAGTCGCGGATAACTGTGGGGGCTATTGCCAAGGGAGCGGGAATGATCCGGCCGGATATGGCGACGATGCTTTGTTTTATTACTACTGATCTGAATATTTCTCCGCGAGCTTTGAAGAAGGCATTGGGCGAGGCGGTGGATATGAGCTTTAACCGGATCAGTGTTGATGGGGATATGAGTACTAATGATACGGTGATCGTTATGGCTAACGGTCTGGCCGGGAATAAATTGGTGACCGTGGATACCCCGGCCTATAAGACTTTTCTTAAACATCTGATCAGTATCTGCAAACAGCTGGCGGAGATGATGGTTGCCGACGGCGAAGGCGCGACTAAGGTGATCGAGATAACTGTGAAGGCAGCGGTCTCGAAAAAAGAGGCGCGTCAGGCGGCGTACGGTATGGCTGAGTCGCTGTTGGTGAAGACGATGATTGCCGGAGAGAATCCGAACTGGGGCCGGATTCCGGCCGCGGTGGGTGCTTCAGGAGTAAGGTTCGAAGAAGGGAAGCTGGAGATTAAGCTGCAGGGCCGGATGGTGTTCCGGGGCGCTCCGGTTAAGGTTGACCGCGAGGCTCTGATCAATGCTTTGAAGAAAAAGAGGGTGACGATCGAGGCCCGCCTGAATAGCGGTAAGGCGGAGTTTTCGGTACTGGCCAGTGACCTGACGGCTGAGTACGTTAAAATAAATACGGAATATAATTAAGGAATCGAAGAAATGATTACTGAAGCCACTAAAAAAGTAGATGTATTGATCGAGGCTCTACCGTATATAAAACAGTTTTACGGCCGGACCGTGGTGATTAAGTACGGCGGCAGCGCGGTGGAGCAGTCGGAATTAAATCATTCGGTTCTCGAAGACATCACCTTTATGAATCAGGTCGGGATCCATCCGATTCTGGTGCATGGCGCGGGTCCGTTTATCTCCCGCCGGATGAAGGAGGCCGGGGTTGAGGTCAGGTTCGTGAACGGGATCCGGGCTACGGACGATAAGGCCCTGGAGATTGTGGAAAAGACACTCGGCGAGGTGAATCGCGATATTGTCCGCGAGCTGAAGGAGCTGGGAAACGGGGCCAAGGGGTTTGTGGGTCGTAACGGCGAGTTGATCAGCGCTCTTCGTAAGGAGACTGCGCACGATATCGGACACGTGGGGGAGTTTACCGGTCTGGATACTAAACTTTTAAAGAGCCTGCTTCAGGCTAAGATAATCCCGGTGATCGCTCCGCTGGGGGTTAACGACGGGCAGGTTTTTAATCTGAACGCCGATACCGTGGCGGCGGAGATTGCCGTTTCCATGCAGGCGGAAAAACTTGTTCTTCTGACTAATGTGCGGGGTATTATGCGCGATATGAATGACCTGGATTCGCTTATCTCCAGTGTCGGAGTTCATGAGGTTGAGGGGCTGGTAAATCGTAAGGTTATTTCCGGCGGGATGATCCCCAAGGTCGATGCCTGCGTCCGGGCCGCTGCCGGGGGTGTGAACAAGACGCATATTATTGACGCTAAGATTTTGCATGCTTTGCTTTTGGAGATATTCACTGAAGAAGGTATTGGTACTGAAATAGTAAAAGGGGAGTAACATTGATGGACAAGAACATGGTTATGGGTCTTTATAATGATTATGTTATGCAGAACTACACGCGGTCGGACCTGGTTATTAAAAAGGCCCGGGGCAGCTGGGTGTGGTCTATGGATAATGAGATGTATCTTGATTTTTTTCCCGGTTGGGCAGTAAGCGGGCTGGGACATTGCCATAAGCGGGTGGTCAAGGCGGTTTCCCGGCAGGTTAAACAGCTTATCCATGTATCGAATAATTATTACAGCGAGGCCCAGGGGCGACTGGCGGAGAAGATCATTATGAATTCGTTCAACGGCCGGGTGTTTTTTTGTAATTCCGGAGCCGAGGCGAATGAGGCGGCATATAAACTGGCCCGGGCTTTTGGGCAGGGGCGGTATGAGGTTATTACTATGCAGAAATCATTTCACGGCCGGACTCTGGCCTGTACGGCTGCTACTGGTCAGGAGAAGTGCCAGAAGGGGTTTTCGCCGTTGCCAAGGGGTTTTAAGAGTGTTCCGTTTAATGATAAAGAGGCCTTGGAAAAAGCGGTGACGGACAATACCGCGGCTGTTATGCTGGAGCTTATTCAGGGTGAGGGCGGGATCCATGTGGCTGATCCGGATTATGTCCGGTTTGTGCGGGAGCTGTGTTTTAAGCATAATCTGCTGATGATGGTCGATGAGGTCCAGACTGGGATGGGACGGACCGGCCAGCTTTTCTGTTATCGTCATTATGGGATTGAACCTGATGTCATGACTCTGTCAAAAAGCCTGGGCAATGGGGTTCCGATCGGCGCGATGGTGGTTCAGAAAAAGATTTCCGGGATTCTCGGACCGGGAATGCACGCGTCTACGTTTGGCGGAAATCCCCTGGCCTGCGCCGCCTCATTGGCGGTGTTCGAGGCTATTGAAAAGGAAAAGTTGCTGCAGAACACGCATAATATGGGAGAGTATTTGCGTCAGAAGCTGGGTGAATTAAAGGTGGCGCATCCGGTAATCAAAGAGGTTCGCGGGATGGGGCTGATGCTGGGTGTCGAGATGAGTACGAACGCGCCCCGGGCCTGCGAGTGCTGTTTTAATAACAAACTTCTTATAAATTGCACTCAGGGTAATACGCTGCGGATAATGCCCTCGCTGACTGTGACTAAGGGGGAGATCGATCAGGCCACGGAGATTCTGGATCAGTCCCTGGAAAGGTGTTGAGAGAATGAATAAGGATCTGACCAGCGGATTCGACCTGGATCGCGCTGATCTGAATAATATTTTTAAGCTGGCCGCGGAATTGAAAGAACGCCGGCGACCGGGACAAGAGCTCAACGGAAAGGTGATCTCGCTGGTATTTCAGAAGCCGTCGATGCGAACCCGGGTGTCGTTTGAGGTGGGGGTCAGCCAGCTTGGCGGATCCTGTGTTTATCTGTCTCCTGGCGATATAAGCCTGGGTGACAGGGAGCCGGTTAAGGATGCCGCGCGGGTATTGTCGCGGTATGTGGACGGTGTTATCTGCCGGACTTTCGCGCATTCCCATATGGAAGAGCTGGCCCGGTATTCCGAGGTTCCGGTGATTAATGGGCTTAGTGATGTCTATCATCCTTGTCAGGCTTTGGCCGATATGTTTACGATTCTGGAGATCAAGGGACGGTTGGAAGGAGTGAGACTGGCGTTTGTCGGTGACGGTAATAATGTGCTGCATTCTCTGCTGGCAATCGCGGCAAAGACGGGAGTGGATCTGCGCGCGGCTACGCCGCGGGGCTTTGATCCGCAATCTCAGATATGGGAACAGGCTGTCCGGGAAGGCGGCAAAAGTTTTAAGCTGACCCATGATCCGCGCGAGGCGGTTGAGGGGGCGGATTTTGTTTATACCGATGTCTGGACTTCGATGGGGCAGGAGAGCGAACGGGAACAGAGGCTGAAGGCGTTCCGTGATTTTCAGGTGAATCAGGAGTTACTGCAGAAGGCCGCGCCTGATTGCCGGGTGATGCATTGTATGCCGGTTCATCGCGGAGAAGAGGTAACGGAAGAGGTTATTGAATCAAATCGTTCGGTGATTATCGACCAGGCGGAAAACCGGCTGCATGTGCAGAAGGCGGTTATGGCCTTGTTGTTCAATAAGTAAGAGAGGAAGGGATTTAAGTTGAAGAAAAAGGTTGTGTTGGCTTACTCCGGCGGGCTGGATACTTCCTGTATTGTCCACTGGCTGCGGGAACGGGATTATGAGGTTATCTGTTTTATGGCGGATCTGGGGCAGCAGGAGGATATGAAGGTCCTGAAGAGGCGCGCGTTCCAGGCCGGGGCATCGAAGGTTTTTATCGGTGATCTTAAAAATGAATTTATCCATGAGTTTATCTATCCGGCGATTCGCGCCGGGGCGGTATATGAGGACCGTTATCTGCTGGCTACGGCTCTGGGACGGCCGCTGATCGCCAAGAGTCTGGTGGAGCTGGCGCGCAAGGAAAAGGCCGGATTTGTCGCTCACGGCTGTACGGGCAAGGGAAATGATCAGGTGCGGATCGAATTAACGGTGAATATTCTGGCGCCTGAACTGAAGATTATCGCGCCGGTGCGGGATTGGGAGTTCCGTTCCCGCGATGAAGAGATAGAATATCTGCGGAAGAATAAGATCCCGATCGAGATAACTAAGAAGAAACCGTACAGCCTGGATAAGAATCTCTGGGGTGTGAGTATTGAGTGCGGAGTGCTGGAAGACCCTTACACCGAGCCGCCGGAAAGCGCGTTTCAGATAAGCCGGGCACCGGAAAAGGCGCCGGACCGGCCGGAGTACGTGGAGATCGATTTTAAAGAAGGGATTCCGGTGCGGCTCAATGGGAAGCAGTTTAAACCGCAGGGGCTTATCGAGCGGTTGAATGAGATCGGCGGCCGGCACGGGGTCGGGCGTAGTGATATGGTGGAGAACCGGCTGGTGGGAATAAAGTCCCGCGAGATTTATGAGGCGCCCGCGGGCTGGATGGTGCACATCGCTCATCGCGAGCTTGAGGCCTTGGTTTTGGATCGGCAGACAAGCGACTTTAAACGGGGCATCGCGGTTGAGTACGGGAAGCTTATTTATAACGGGCTCTGGTATTCTCCGTTAAAAGGGGCGCTGGACGCGTTTATAAACACGACGCAACAACGGGTTACCGGAAAAGTCCGGCTGAAGTTGTTTAAAGGTAAGTGCGCATGTGTCGGCCGCAAGTCCTTGAATTCTCTGTACCGCAAAGAGCTGGCAACATATACCGAAGAGGATGAGTTCGACCAGAAGATGGCGGAAGGGTTTATCCGGATAACGGGCATGCCTTACCTGCGTAAGGAATGATCCGAGAGGAGACGGGTTCGGAAATGGCAAAAAAAATGTGGGGCGGCCGCTTTCGCAAGGGTATGGATAAACGCTTTGAAGGGTTTTCCAGTTCAATAGCGTACGATTATAAGCTGGCGGAATTTGATCTGGTGCATTCGCTGATACACACGCGTGTTCTTCAGGAGAACGGGATACTTACCGTTCAGGAGGCCAACCGGATAAATGCTGTGCTTGAAGAATTGTTGAAAAGCATTAAGGATAATCGGTTTAAGCCGAATCTGTCAGCTGAAGATATTCATACCGATATCCAGAATCGGCTGGAGAAGAAGATCGGGCCGCTTTCGCTGAAATTGCATACCTTGCGTTCCCGTAATGATCAGGTCGTGTTTGACGAAAAACTGTTCTGCGGTTTCGAGGCCTCGATGATCGGGAAGCTGCTGATCAATGTGTGCGAGGTGTTGCTGGCCCAGCGCCGGAAATACTCGGAACAGCCGTTTGTCGGATATACGCACGGCCAGCGGGCGCAGGTGATCCTGTTCAGCGATTATCTGGACGCTTATTTTTATATGTTCCGCCGCGATGTTCACCGCGTGGTGAATTACACTGAGTCGCTGCAGGCATTTATTGGAGCTGGCGCTCTTGCCGGAAGCGGCCTGAGCCGGAGCAGTTATGAACGCGCGATAAAGGATTTTCTCAGGACTACTCCGGTCTATGGAAAGATCCGGCCGGTGGTGAATTCTCTGGAGAGTGTGGCTGACCGCGATTTCGTGATCGAGTTTTTGGGCCTGCTGTCGATCGTGCAGATGCATCTTTCCCGGCTGGCTGAGGATATGATTCTTTATTCGACTCAGGAGTTTAACTATCTGGATCTGCCGGAGGAGTTTTGCACCGGCAGCAGCCTGATGCCGCATAAGAAGAATCCGGATTTTCTTGAACTGGTCCGCGGGTCCAGCGGCCGGATTAACGGAAACCTGGTTTCCGTGCTGACGATTCTGAAGGGACTGCCGCTGGCTTATAACCGCGATATGCAGCTGGATAAGGAACCGCTGTTTTCTTCCGTGGAAACGGTAAAGGAAGAACTGACGATGCTGAAGGAATTTCTCGCGGGACTGAAGCTGAAGGAAAAGGTGATCGAACAGGCGTTGACTGATGAGACCTTGTACGCGACCGATCTGGCGGAGTTTCTGGTGCTGAAGAAGGTCTCGTTCCGGGAGGCGCATGATATTGTCGGACGGATGATCCGGTATGTTGAGGATAAGGGGATGAGGCTTTCGGAATTGCCGGATGAATTGCTTATCAGTTTTCACCGCGCCCTGAATCAAAAGGAGATGCAAAGGATAATAAATCCCTTTAATGCTGTTGCTTCCCGCAAATCGATTTCACGTAAGGCCCCAAAGATATGACAGGAGAGTTTAGTTTTAGGAATCAGCAGATGTATTGTGAGGGGGTGGCTCTGGATCGAATCGCCCGGGAGCAGGGGACTCCGGTGTTCGTGTACAGCCGCAAGGTGCTGATCGAGCGGTTCCAGGAGCTGAAACAGGCGTTTAAACCGGCTCAGCCGCTGATCTGTTATTCGGTTAAGGCTAATTCCAATCTTTCTCTATGCAAAACTCTTGCCGGAGAGGGGGCCGGGATGGATATTGTATCCGGCGGAGAACTGTTCCGGGCGGGTAAAGCGGGTGTCCCCGGGGATAAGATCGTATACGCCTCAGTGGGAAAAACCGAAGAAGAGATCGATTCGGCGGTAAAGAAGGGTATCCTGTTTTTTAACGCGGAGTCTGTTCCGGAACTGGATCTGATCAATAAGGTTTGTGGCCGGCTTAAAAAACGCCAGGCAGTGGCCTTGCGGGTCAATCCGGATGTGGAGGCCCATACTCACGAATATATTACTACGGCCCGCAAACAGAATAAATTCGGATTGGATCCAAAGACCGTACGCAAGGTGTTTCGCGAGGCAGGCCGGTTTGAGCATCTGGACCTTACCTGTCTGCATATGCATATCGGTTCTCAGATTGAAAAGGTTAAACCGTTTGTGCAGGCGCTTGAGCGCGTTACCGCCCTGGCTGAGGAGCTCAACGCGACGGGAGCGCGAATAACGCATCTCAATATCGGCGGCGGTCTGGGTATTGTGTATGATAAGGAAAAACCGCAGTCCGCGAAACTGTATGCTCAGGCGGTGCTGGCAATACTTAAGGGGAAAAATTTTAAGTTGATTCTGGAGCCGGGCCGGTTTATCGCCGGCAATGCCGGTGTTCTGCTTACCCGCGTTGTCTATGTAAAGAATACGCCGGTTAAACGGTTTTTTGTCGTTGACGCGGCGATGAATGATCTGTTGCGGCCTTCGCTCTACGCGGCGTTTCATGCCGTTGTTCCGGTCCGGAAACGGCAGGGGCGCCTGAAGAAGGCGGATGTGGTCGGGCCGGTTTGCGAGAGTGGTGATTTTATCGCCAAGGATCGGCCGCTTCCCGGATCGCTGGGGACGGGTGAATTGCTGGCGGTAATGAGCACTGGTGCCTATGGATTCAGTATGTCGAGTAACTATAACAGCCGGCGGCGGGCCGCCGAGGTGCTTGTAAATGGAAGTAAATACGCGGTGATCCGTAAACGTGAAGGTTACGCGGACCTGATAAGGAACGAGGTAATTGTAACGGATAAGGAGTGGTTATGAAAAAAAAGGCGGCGAAGAAACCGGTAAAAAAGGCGGCGAAGAAGCCGGTGAAAAAAGTAATCAGGAAATCAGCGGGAAAACCGGTTAAAAAAGCCACGAAAAAAACCGCGGTTCGTAAGGGAAAGACTTTGCCCAGGGTTAAAAAACCGGCGGCAGTGAAAGCCGTGAGTAAAAAACCAATGAAAAAGTCTCAGCCGGTAAGACCGAAGAAGGCCGTTAAGGTTAAATCGCAGCGTCCGAGAAAGTTCGCGTTTACCAAGATGGTTGCTTCGGGTAATGACTTTATTGTTTTTGATAACCGTCGCGGAACTGTTACTGACGGTCAGCGTTTGGCCCTGAAGCTTTGTCCGCGAACCACGGGCATCGGGGCTGACGGCTTGATTCTGATTGAGAGGTCCCGCCGGGCCGATTTTCGGATGAGGATTTTTAATCCGGACGGGACTGAGGCTGAGATGTGCGGGAACGGATCGCGCTGCGCCGCTCTGTTTCGGGGGAAAAACCGGATGACAGTTGAGACCCTGGCCGGGATCCTGGAGGCTGAGCGTAAGGACGGGCAGGTGATTAAGGTCAGGATGAGTCCGCCGCGGGATCTGAATATTAATCTGAATCTGGAGATCAATGGCCGGTTTTATCAGGTGAATTGCGTGAATACCGGGGTTCCCCACGCGATCTATATGGTAGAGAATATCGACACCGCGAACGTGCGTTTGCTGGGTCGGCTGATCCGTTATCATCGGGATCTTCAGCCAGAGGGGACTAATGTCGACTTTGTGCAGATTGAGGAGGAGGATCTGCTGCGGATAAGGACTTACGAGCGGGGAGTGGAGGCGGAAACTATGGCCTGTGGTACGGGTTCGGTAGCCGCCGCGCTTGTTTATCATCAGAAGTTTTTGCGCAATGACGGCACTTTTCTGGTAGAGGTGCTGACAGTAAGCGGAGAGAAGCTGAAGGTCTATCTTAATTTTGAAAACGGTGAGTACACCGGTGTCTGGCTTGAGGGCCGGGCGGAGGTGGTTTATACGGGGGAATGTTATGTTTAAAGGTTCAATGGTCGCTCTG
>JAGYOO010000150.1 GCA_018399295.1 Candidatus Omnitrophota bacterium
GCTGGACTCAAGGCTAACAGCGGTTTGGACTTCAGCCGGGAGAGGCTGGAAGGGTTGATGGACTTTTTCGAACTGGGGCGGGATCTGTACGGCAAGGATGTTGCCAGCCTTTCCGGCGGAGAACGGCAGCGGGTGGCGATTATCATCGCCGTGCTTCTTAACCGGAAAGTCTTTCTTCTGGACGAGGCGACCTCCGCGTTGGACAAGTATTTAAAGCAGAAGGTGGCAGATTTTTTCGCCGGACACGCGGATTGGACGGTTCTGAGTATTTCTCATGATCCGGTCTGGCTGGAGAATCCGTTGGTCAGGGTCTTTGACCTGGAGGAGAGGCAATGGAAACAATAGATATTCCGCTGGACCGACTGTTACTGACATTTCTCCTTCTGGCCGTGCCTGTTCTGGTCAGCCGGATTTACAAGCTGGGCCTTGTAAGGCCGCTTCTGGTCTCTGTGCTGAGGATGTCTGTCCAGCTGGCCCTTATCGGGGTATTTCTTAGATACCTGTTTTTCTGGAACAACACGGTTATCAATCTTCTGTGGCTTTTAATAATGATTATGGTGGCGGTATTCTCGGCGATCCGGGGATCGGCGATGCGGCTGGGCCGTGTTTTTCTCCCGGTGCTGGGCTCGTTCGCGCTGGCTACTTTCGCGGTTATTTTTTACCTCAATGTGTTTATTATCCGGCTGGATTATGTGTTTGACGCCAGGTATCTGGTTGTTCTCGGCGGGATGCTGCTGGGGAATTCCCTGCGGGGTAATATCGTGGGGATTGACACTTTTTACAGAAATATCAGAAAAGAACAGAAAAAATACCTGTATGTTCTTTCGCTGGGAGCGAGCCAGCAGGAGACTGTGCTTCCTTATCTAAGAGAAAGTGTCCGGCTGGCGCTTAAGCCGACTATCGCGGCGATGGCGACAATGGGCATTGTAGCGCTTCCCGGGATGATGACCGGAGTTATCCTCGGCGGGGCGGGGCCGGAGGCAGCGATAAAGTACCAGATAATGATTATGATCGGTATTCTGGTAAGCACGATGATAAGCGTTCTGCTGTCGATCCTGATAACTTCAAATGTTTGTTTCACAAAATACGGGACTTTGCGCGAAGACACTTTCAGTGATTAGGAGAACCGCAAATCCAACTTACGAAGTTGGAGGAAGGGTTTAACTATGCAGAACGATCCTGATTTTTTTGATTTTATGATCGAAGGCGGTGACGAACTGCTGAACCAGGAGGAGTGCCCGCACTGCGGCGAGACCTTTGACATTGACGAAGCCGAGCCCGGTGAAACTCCTGATAAAGTAAAATGCCCCCACTGCGGTAAGGTAGTGGAGATTTAAGGAACGATTGCAAACCCACCCGCGAGGTGGGGCAAAGATCGGTCAGGTGGATTATGAAACTAAAAGAGAAAACAATCGTTGTTAATGATCTGATGCAGAAGAATTACCAATATGTGCTTTCTGAACCGGTTGGCAGTAACTTTCATCCGGAGTTTAAGCCAGAGCTGACTCCCCGGGAGATGCTGGAGATGGGGGTGTTCGGCGGCAAGTATATGACTGATTGCCGGAACGAGTTCCCGGACTGGTATGACAAGGCGAAACTGTGTCATGAACGGCACGACCCGAAGTTAAATTATTTCGGCATAAACGCCAGCCAGCCGCTGTCGGTCTGGAGGGAAAAGGGGTGGATCCATCCGGCTGATCCGCGCGGCTGGTTTCAGTGGTACTGCCGTTATTACATGGGACGCAGGATGCCGGAGGAGGATTTTATCCAGATAAAGAGATGGAAGGCCATCCGAAGGCACATCAGTCAGGTGAGGAAAAACTGCGAGAAGGCCATTACCTGTCGGCCGAAGCAGCGTCAGGCGATCCTGCACTGGGCGTACGACAGCCGGAAGATATAAGCATTTGACCGCGAACCCACCTACGAGGTGGGTTGAAGGTCGGAACGGTAGGAGGTATGGCAATGGGGATGGGGGAAGTTTATCATGTCTTCACCAGGAGTATTGCAGGGTACCGGATATTCAATGATGAGTTCGAATACTCGCGGATGTGCGAGGCCTTATGGTATTACCAGCAGGAAGAAAGAGTTCGGGGGTTGTGCAAGTTTAAACGGCTGGTAAAGGGAGATTCGGATGAAAACCGGGTTAGTATTGTCGAAATTATTGCTTATTGTCTGATGCCTACCCATATCCACCTGGTGCTCGAGCCGCTGTCTGAAAACGCTATTTCGGGCTTTATGCAGAATGTGCTTAATAGTTATACCCGCTATTTCAATATCCGTCATGGACGGAAAGGGCCGTTGTGGGAAGGCCGGTTCAAGAAGGTTCGGGTGGAAAATGATTCTCAGCTGCTTCATCTGACCCGGTATATCCATTTGAATCCAGTGACTGCGGGTCTTATAAGTAGGCCTGAAGACTGGAAGTTCTCTTCTTATAAACAGTATTTAGGCCGTGCGGTTGGCGGATGTTGTCCGGAGAAGTTTCTGGATATCGAGGTTGAAACCTATAAAGAGTTTGTCCAGGACCGGATATCTTATCAAAAAGAACTTGCACAGATAAAAGATCTGATTATGGAGCAGGCTGCTTGACCGCGAACCCACCTACGAGGTGGGTCGAAGGTTGACAACGTGTTTGAACGGGGAGTGGATATATGAAGGTGTCGGTTATTCTGGCGCATCCGAATAAAGAGAGCTTTAATCAGGCGATAGCTGCAGCTGCAATTGAAATATTGGACCGGAACGGGCATGAGGTCTATTTTCATGATTTATACGCGGAAAAGTTTGATCCGGTGCTGTTGGCGGAAGAGATGCCGAAAGACGCGGGGTTGCCGGATGATGTAAGCAGGCATTGCGCGGAGATAGCCGCGGCGGAGGGGGTTATCATCGTTCATCCGAACTGGTGGGGACAGCCGCCGGCCATTCTAAAAGGGTGGATTGACCGGGTCTTGCGGCCGGGAGTGGCGTATGAGTTCCAGGCAGGCGACGCGGGAGAAGGGGTGCCGAACGGACTGTTGAAGGCCCGGGCCGCCATTGTCTTTAACACTTCGGATACAGAGGCCGAAAGAGAGAGAACAGAATTCAAAGATCCGCTGGAAACCATCTGGAAACATTGTATCTTCAGGCTGTGCGGGGTAGAAAAGGTTTACCGCCGGATGTTCAGTACTGTTGTCGACAGTTCTCTGGAACAGAGAAAAGAATGGCTGGAAGAAGTCCGGAGAGCGGTTGAGCAAGGTTTTCCTGCCGGAGGATGATCAACCATAAACCCACCTACGAGGTGGGTCGAAGGTTGAAGTGAATTTAGATAAAATGGAGCCCAGAGATCTGGGCTCCATTTTGTTATCTTTATTAAAACGACCAGTTTACGATGGGCAGGAACTCGAACGGTTCTTTATTGCCGTTGTAGTTGCCCAGGCCGATCTGAAGGCCGTCGAGAGAATCAGTGATGTTGACCAGGCCAAGCTGGACTCCTGAGATTTTCTCGGCATAATTGACCACGCCGCCCTGGAATCCTTTGACCGTACCTTCGGAGTAGTTAACCAGTCCTATTGCCGCTCCGGTAAACTCTCCGGCGGAAGCATTCAGCAGACCGGTTTGCAGACCGACAAACCTTCCCCGGGTAACAGTCATCAGGCCGATCTGACAGCCGTGAAAAAAGCCTTCAGTCCAGGCCACTCCACCGGTCTGAAGTCCGGTGAAATTGCCCTGGGTGACCGCGGACAGTCCGCCCTGCCAACCCACAAACCGGCTTCCGGAATAGCTTACCAGGCCCGGCTGCCACCCGTAGAAGTAGCCCTCAGTCCAGTTGCCCAGACCGAATTCAGCGCCCCGGACGTTTCCGGTGGTCTGGTTTACGCCAAAGAAGGCGTAGCTGATACCGGTTACATCTTCGTTTACGGTATTGAACAACGTCAGCCGAAGTCCCTTGATGGACATATAAGATGGAACCAGCTGGATGGGTGGATAGACCGCCAGCTGTAAGGGCTTTGTTATTTCCGGGACGACTGCTTCTTCAACCTGAGCTCTTACCGGCGGCGCGAGCACAACCAGGGCCGCAATTATTACGACAAACTTTTTCAACATATAAACCCCCTTCTTTTAAAACTGCTTTTCTATAAATCTTCTCATTGACAAGCTTTGCGCGCACGGTCTTTTTTCCGCTTTTTCCTGACTATTTTTGCTGTTTTAAAAATTAAACCATAGATATGGGAAACGGGCGGGGGAGGAGATGTGATATCCTGCAGCAGAAACAGTCACGGCGTAAAAAAGATTAAAAAAAATCAACCACACCTGCCTGCCGGCAGGCAGGGAGAGCACAGAGAAAAGAAGTGAACTTTTTTTATGTTTTAATAATAAAAACAGACGGTTATTTTTTGAGGGCACAGAGTATAAAAGCGCAAGCACACACTTGAAAGACC
>JAGYOO010000151.1 GCA_018399295.1 Candidatus Omnitrophota bacterium
CGGGCCCGGTCGGCGTAATCAGGAACACCAGAAAACATCGCGCCCTCTTTGTTTCCAAAATACTTCAGATCCGGCAGATACACATCCACGAACCCTTCTAACAGACGTAAAAGTTTGAGGCTGTCATAAGCATTAGTATTATATACTATCGGCAGCTTCAGTCCCTGCTTCCGGGCCAGGAATACTGCCTCCATCATCACCGGAGCCACGTGCGTCGGGGAGACAAAATCGATATTCTGTGCTCCCAGCCCCTGTAGCCGGAGTAGCTCTTCGGCCAATCTCTCTCCGGAAAAAAGAGGGTATCCCTCAGGACTTTGACTTATCTGATAATTCTGGCAATATACGCAATGCAGGTTACAGCCGGCAAAGAAAATTGCCCCCGCGCCGCCGCATCCGCTTAACACAGGTTCCTCGCCCCAATGAATCCCGCTGTGCGCCAGAGGCGCGGCATCCCGGATTTTACAGAAGCCGGTTTCACCCTGGATCCGATTAACACCGCATTCGCGGGGACAAAGCCGGCAGGCCGAAGCCAGCTCCCACGCAAGATCGATTTTGGCTAAAAGATCTTTCTCTTTAAACTGACGCTTCACTGGTTTTTCTCAGATGCAGCCGGCGGGCCAACTGTTCCGCCTGGGAACGGTCCTTCACCCGGCGCAGGGCCCTGGCCTCTTCGATCTCCCGTAGCAGCCATCCGATCTCCGGGCCGGGAGGAACGCCCAGAAGCCGCATCAGTTCATTTCCGGTCAGCAACGGACGCGTTTTTTTCTTTCCCAAACTGAAATATCCGGATAATAAAGAAATGAGATCATCCTGACGAAAGATAAAATTCCGGGACCGGCTCAAAGGTCCCTGCATTGCCTTTCGGTCGGCAAGGGCCAGAAGCATCAAGGCCGGAGCATTTTCTCCGGTCTGCCGGATAAAGCGAAAGCGGGCCCTGCGGCTGGGGGGCTGATTAACCAGCTGTCCCGGCCGAAGATGATAAAAAACCATTTTTTTCAGAGTCTCGGTCTCTTTTTGAGAAAGACGAAGTCTCTTGCCGATAGTCGCGGAGATCTCAGCCCCAGCCTTCTCGTGTGAGTAAAAGTGGTAATGTCCGTTCTCATCCCGGCTTTGGCAGAGCGGCTTCCCGATATCATGCAACAGGCAGCTCAGTTTCAGTATCCATAACCGTGAACGCCTAAAGGCCAATGATTCCTGAAGATAGGCCTCCAATTTCGCGGCCCGGGCTAAGGACATCTTTCGCCTTACCCCCGGAATCAGACCTTCAAGACACTTCAAAGTCTCCAGGGAATGTTCCCAGACCGGCAGATGGTGAAACCCTCCCTGCTGAAATCCGCGCAATACCACTGTTTCCGGAAATAAAACCTTGACCACTCCCAGCCGGTCCATATGCGCGACATAGGGATATGCCCGGGGGACACTAAAGACCTTTGCCAGTTCTTCCGTCACCCTCTCCGGCGCTACCCGCTTTAACAATCCTGCGTCCCGTTGGATAAGCTGCTCTGTTTGCGAATCAAAAGAAAATTTAAACCTGGCGCAGAAGGCCTCACCCCGGAGTATCCTTAACGGATCATCCTTAAATGCCGATCGGGAAACCGCGCGCACGCGCTTGCGCCTGATGTCTTCTCTTGCGCCAAAAAAATCCGTGACTTTAAGACTGCCCTCTCCCAGCGCTTTGACTTCGATCGCCAGGGTATTTATCGTAAAATCCCGTTTCTTAAGATCAGCCCGCAGACTGGAAGCGCGAAGACGGCAAAAGTCAAGCTCATACCGGGTCCGGCCATACCGCAACACCACCCGGGCGGTGGCTGTCTGCACGTCAAGCAGGACAAAAACGCCGCCGAGCGCATCGGCAGTCAGACGGGCCAGCGCCAGGGAATCACCCCCTACCGCGAAGTCCCACTCCCGTTTCTCTTGCGGTCTTTGATTTAAAAACACATCCCGCAAGGCCCCGCCCACAAGATAAATCCGTCCGGAAAACTCTTGTTCAATTCTGATTATTTTCCGAAAAACCGGATCTTCGGCAACAAGTCTTAACCGCCGTTCTTTTGCTGAAATATTACTCATTCAGAAACTGGAGTTTCTCAAAAACCTCTTCCTCCACGAAAATCGGCGATCCGGAGCGCAGGGCCAGGGCAATACTGTCACTGGGACGGGCATCGACCTCCACTGAGGTGCCGTTCTGCTGAAAAATCAGACGCGCGAAGAAGGTATTGCTTTCCAGCCGACTGATAATCATCCGGTCCAGACGCGCCCCCAAAGCCTGGACAATACTGTTAAGAAGATCATGGGTCAGCGGCCGGGGCGGGTCGATATTGCTGACCTTCATCTTGATGGCCGCGGCCTCACTCACTCCGATAACTATCGGAAGCTGTCTTGCCCCGTTCTTTTCTTTTAAAACGATGATCTGATCATGTTTATTCTCATGCAATATTATTTTATTTAAGCTGACTTCAATCATAGCCGCACCCTTCCTTCCAATTTCCCGCGCAGATAATCCGCGACTATCCTTCGATGATCGAACGCCATTTGTTCCGGCAAATCCGGCTCTCCTCTTACTATCAGAATATCTTCGGCATCACTGCCGGCCCGCGGCCGTCCCAGGCCCTTGCCGATAAATACGGTAGAGATAGTATGCAGCCGCGGATCACGGCCGGGCGCCGAATAGGCATGAAACTGAACCAGCTCCTCAAGCTCCATTCCCGTCTCTTCCCGGATTTCGCGCCAGGCGGCCGTTTCCAGGCTTTCCCCGTAATCGACAAATCCGCCGGGAATCGCCCATCCCGGAGGTGGATTTTTCCGCTTTATTAAAATTACCCCGCCTTCGAATTCAATCAGAACATCGACGGTGGGTACCGGATGTCTTTGTTTCATCTACTCCAGCCCGATGGCTTTAAAAAATTTTCCAATGCTTTTGACTTCCGGCATCAGAAGAAAACTTCCGGAAAACTGGGACTGCTGCCCGGAGAATCGGACCTCGATCGCGATCCCTTCACTCTGCCGCAGAGTCCTGGCGATAAAGCCCTCCAACTCTTCTCCCTCAAAATTGCTTACCGGCAACGCATAACTGGCCGGCAAACCGAACATCAGGCTTACTGCCGAAAAAAAAGTATGGGACATAATCGTGCTTACCTCATGAAAAACACTGAGCTTGTCCGCGAGACTGAGACTGGCAGCATCCCAGGGAATACTTCCATCGCCCTGGATAAAACGTTCCATCAGGATCTCAGCGTCCTTTTGAGAAAAAAGGATAAGCGCCTCGGAAAAATCCGCCAGGCCGTCTACCTGAAAATAGGCGCCCACCCGAAACCCATTACCGGTTCCCGGCAGACTTTGGGAAGAAAATCCGGACAGCAGAGGCACGGAAATGGAGACCTTTTCATTGGACATCTCTCCGACGGCGGTAGCCACGTGGCTGATGCCGACATTGACCATCTCTTTTAATGCCGAGGTTTTCATTTCATCCAACTGACTCAGCCAGTGCATATCAGAGAGACTCCTTTACAGCGCATTTTCGCTGTTTAAGGACTTCGATTATCAATGAACGGTACCGATCGTCCTGCCGCAATGAGGCAAGGTCAGGATCAGTATCCAGATGACGGAAATCCTTGTACCCTGAATTTATAGCCACGCGCAGACTTCCAAACGCCTCATCAAGCTTTCCAGTGAGAGCACAGCTGCAGGCAAGATTGTAATGAGCCACCGCGTCTTGGGGCCGATACCCGCATATCTTCCGATCCAGCTCCAGCCCCTTTTCATAGTCTCCCGCCTGGGTGTAGCTCTCGGCTAAAGCAATCATCGCCTCCGTATAATCCGGCTTTTCCAGAAGCAGCCTTTCGAAAAATTCTATCTCAAAAGAGATGCCCCGGCGTTTTTTACTCTTTTTATTACTCATTTAACTCCTCAGGTTCATTACCCAGCGGCCTGGAGCAGAAAATATTCGCCCGCCGCTATCATCATCAGTCCAAAAATCTTTTTGACTCTTACCATCCATTCTCCGGCCCGGGGCAGCTTCTTCAACAATCCGACAAACGTTCCGAGAACAAGCAGTGGAATCCCCATTCCCAAAGCATATGCAAACAGAAGGCTAACGCCTAAAACCGGATTTTGCCGGTTAGCCACGTACGCCAGAACCGCTCCCAGTATCGGTGTCGTGCAAGGACCGATAACCATTCCGGAAAACGCGCCCAGCAGAAAAGCACTTCCGCCGGGACGGGCAAATCTCCGCAGCGGCGATATCTGAGGAAAATTAAACACGTCAAGCATCACCAGCCCCATCACGATAAAGACATTAGCCGCGACAAAATTCGACCAGAACCCGCTCTGGACCTTCCCGAAATAGACTCCGGTCAGCGCGGCAAGCGCGCCCAGCAGAGAATACGTTACGCAAAGTCCCAGCACATATTCC
>JAGYOO010000152.1 GCA_018399295.1 Candidatus Omnitrophota bacterium
CTCTTTGTCTTTGCCGGAGGTTTCAACTTCTTTAATATGAGTTCCGCGGCCTTACGTCCGGACATCAGCATCCCACCAAATACCGCGCCCATCCGCGGCAGGCCGTATACGGCGTTTACCGCCATCCCGGTCAGAACCAGCCCCGGAAAGACCTCGCTGGTGTGGCTGACGATGAGCCCTTCACCGGACTCGGCGCACATCGATTTTTCCCCGATGACCCCTCCGGTAGAGGTACGCAAGCGGGCTTCCGGGTTCTTACGGGTAAACACCCGGGCCAGATACGCGTCATGCCCCGTAGCATCCACCACGAACGGGGCCGTGAAGGCCAGCGGATCAACGTGCAGTCCGGCGATCTCCACCGCGGTCCAGTTTATCACCGCTCCCTTTATCCGGTTTTTTTCTCCAATCACAAGATCCTCGATATACACTGCAGGATATACTCTCACTCCCGCGTCAATGGCAGAAGCAGCCAGCTTGGCGATGGTCTCTACTGAATCAGCAGTATAATACCTTGAGTCATATTCCTTCAACCGGACATTCGCCTCCGCCAAAACATCCGCGGCATTCTTCTGAACAACTATCCGGGGAAACAACATTCCGCCGCCCGGCATGCCGCCGCCGATATTAAGTTTCCGCTCGAACAACACGACCCGTTTACCGGCCTTGGCAAGATACCGGCCGCAGGTCAGTCCGGAAGGACCGGCCCCCCCGATAATAACATCCGCTTCAAGGTTTTCCAGCAGTTCATCTGTCGCGGTTTTAACGATAGCCCTCGTTACGTCCACTTCCCTCAGCATTCTCACTTTCCTTTCCTTAGCAGATTCGCGGCATCTGTTCTTCAATCTGCATGTCGATGATCCGCTGACCGCCGCTGATTGTTTCCATAAACACACGGCCCGGCCGCTTGGAGACTATCCGCCCGATAACCCGGGCAGCCCGGCCAAGAGTATTTTTACGCATAACATTTAATACTTTTTTCACGCTCGTTGATTTTACCACTGCCACCATCCGGCCTTCACAAGCCATGTACAATGGGTCCAGCCCAAGCAGTTCAGAGGCAGCGCGCGTAGGTTTGTTTACAGGTATCTCCTGTTCCCGAACCTCGATCTCCACACCGGACCGCAGGGCGATCTCATTTAGCACGGTCGCCAGTCCGCCCCGGGTCGGATCCCGCAAAACATGGATATCGGCGGCACAACCTGAAAGTCCGGCAACCAGGCCATTCAACGCGGCGCAATCGCTCTTCAGCTGACCGTCGAAGTTTAACCTCTCGCGAGCGGCAAGAACCGCGATACCATGTTCACCGATATTTCCGCTGATCAATACTGCATCTCCCGGAAGAGCGGATCCAACACTTACTTTCCAACCTATATCCGCGACACCGATTCCGGCAGTATTGATAAATATTTTATCACAAATCCCCTTATTTACAACCTTTGTGTCTCCACAGACAACCTTTACGCCCGCCTTGTGGGCGGTTTTTCCCAAAGAAGCAAGTATCTGTTTCAAAAGATCGATTTCCAGCCCTTCTTCGATTATCAGGGAAAGACTCAAGTACAACGGGCGGCCGCCCATTGCCGCGATATCGTTAACAGTCCCGCAGACAGCCAGTTTCCCGATATCACCGCCAGGGAAAATCAGCGGATCAACTACGAAAGAATCCGTGGAAAACACCAGCCGACCTTGGGGAATTTCAGCCAGAACCGCAGCATCCTCCATCCGCTTAAGCAGATCATTGCCCAGATATTTAAAAATCAGGTCCTGGATCAGGTTCTGCATTTTTTGACCGCCGCTGCCATGAGCCAGGCTTATCTTCTCTTCCATTCATCACTCCCATATCTGTAATAAGCCGCGCAAGCGCCTTCACTGGACACCATACACGGACCAACCGCGGTTTCCGGGACACAGATATTACCGAACAGTTTGCATTCGGGAGGAGATATCAAACCGCGCAGGACCTCTCCGCAGCGGCAGGATCTGTGGGCAACGGCTGACGGCTCCATCTCTATCCCTCGAGAAGCATCAAAGCGTTTAAGGCCCGGTCGCAGCGATAATCCGCTTTTTGGAATATGCCCAAACCCGCGCCACTTCGCATCTTTTTGAATAAACACCTGTTTAAGCAGTTCCCGGGCCGCGGGATTACCTTCGTCCGGGACACAGCGATGATAAAGATTTTCCACTGCCGGGCTTTTCTTTTCCGTTAATTCCAGAAGCCGGTCTATCGCCTGAAGAATATCCACTGCCTCAAATCCGGCAATAACCCCTGATTTACCGCACTCCCGGGCCAGAAACATGTACGGCCGGATACCGATTATGCTGCTCACGTGACCGGGCAGCATAAACCCATCAATCCGGCTTTCCGGGGCCAGGCCCTTCAGCGCCGGAGGTATTAATTTATGGGAACAAAGCACTGAAAAATTATCCAGTCCCTTCTCCCTGGCTCTGTTTATCACGGCCGCGGTTGCCGGAGCGGTAGTCTCGAATCCGACCGCCAGATGAACCACTCTTTTAGCGTGATTATTTACAGCCAGTTCAATTGCCTCAAGCGGAGAATAGACCACCCGGATATCACAGCCTTCCGATCGCAGCGCTTTAAGGCTTCCCCGGCTGCCGGGAACCCGCAGCATGTCCCCGAAACTTGTAACAATGGTTCGCGGCAGTCTTGCCGCTGTCAGCGCCAGGTCAATATCCTCAGTACTGGTGACACAGACCGGACAGCCTGGACCGGAGACAATCTTAACATTATCCGGAAGCAGCGAACGGATACCGTGACGGAACAGGGCCGTCGTATGCGTGCCGCAGACCTCCATGAACGTAACGGACCGGTTCAGACGTCCGGCCCGTTGCCGGATGCTCCGGATCAGGCCTTTTGCCAGATTTCGATCCCGATACTCATCGAGAAACCGAAAATTATTTTTTTCAGGTTTGACTTTTATCCTGTCCATACATCTCCCTGAGCAGGGCCAGGGTCTCCCCAGCGCTCTTCTGATCGATTATCTGTACCGCGAAACCGGCATGCAGCAGGACATAATCTCCCGGTCTTGCCGTTGGAGTAAGATCAAGACCGATCTCGCGCCGCAATCCGCCGAGATCAACCAACCCTGTATTACCTTCTACTTTTTCCAGTCTTACCGGAATTCCTAAACACATCCGCAATCACCGCCTGTCCTAAAGATAGTCCCGCGTCCCCCAGCAATCCCACTGACGGCACGCTAACCTCAAATTTCCCGCGTTCCAATCCGCGCGTCACCTTTTCTCTTATAATCCGGTTAAAAAAAACTCCTCCGGAAAGAAGGACGGAACTTATGCCGGTCCGACCGCGGATATGGTTACAAACATCGACTATTATACGGGAGAAAGCATTATGGAAACAAGCTGCCGTCTCTTCCGTTGGCCGGCCCCGCTCAACATCCATCACTACAGCCTTTATCAGCGGCGCCAGCTGAATCAGAAACCGCCCGTCAACCTCCTTCAGCTTAAACGGATAGCTCCCTCTGGCGGACGATTGTTCCGCTCTTTCCTGCAGCTGGATCGCTGCCGCGGCCTCAGTCTCTGCCCGCAGACAGACCCCCGTCAGAGCGGATACCGCATCGAACAGCCGACCCGCGCTGGAACACCAGGGGGTATTTACCCTGGCTTCGATCATGCGGATCAAAACCGGGACCAGACGTTTTTTCGCCTTTATCCAGGATATCTCTCGTTTGACCAGATCAGGACCATAGGCCAAATAAAGCAGGCCGATTGCGGTACGCCAGGGTTCAGTCACCGCGGCATCGCCGCCGGGCAGAGGAAAATATGCCGGATGCGCCATCCGAATATATCCGTTTCGGTCGCAGACAAAGAATTCAAATCCCCAGACCCGGTTATCATCCCCCAATCCAGTGCCGTCACAGCTGACTGAGATTACCTTTTTATCCAAAAGACCTTTTTCCGCCATTACCGCGGCCGCGTGAGCAAAATGGTGTTGAACCGGCAGCAGCGTTGGACGCGAAAATTTATCCTGAAACAGGCACCGCCCGAGTTGAGAACTTAAGAATTGATTATTCAGATCACAGGCGATCACAACCGGTTTTATTTTCATTTTTTCCAGAGCGTTCATAACGGCCTTCTCATAAGCCACATACTGCCCCAGCTGCTTAAGATCGCCAAATCCCGAATAAAGCAAAAAACCTTCATCTGTCGCTATTGTAAAATTCGCCTTCAGTTCCGGCCCCAGCGCGAGCACTGTTCGGGCTTTTCTCCCCCTCTTAGCCGGGATCAGTACCGGTTCAGACATCTCTTTCTGATCCCTTTTCAAGAACACTGCTTATTAACAGTTCGGGCCGATGGCAGCAAACCTGTCGTCCGGGTGAAAATTCAACCAGTGGCGGCCGCTCGCCCTGGTCGACTCG
>JAGYOO010000153.1 GCA_018399295.1 Candidatus Omnitrophota bacterium
TCATTGACAGGCTCCTTTCTGTCAACCATTTTCAGGATATGTCATTTTCTCTCTACTCTGCCCTCTCTACTCTCTACTCTTTACTCAGTCCAGTCTTTGATTGACAAAACGGGCCGGGAGAATTAAACTGAAAACTATTAAATAAACATCATGAAAAATCAAAATAAGAGTTATTCTAATATTCTGATATTCGGACGCAGCAATATCGGAGATATCTGTTACGATCTGGCGATTATCGCGCCTTTGCGCGAACGTTTTCCTACGGCCCGGATCACCTGCGTGACATCACCTGGTTCCGTTGAAGTCTGCCGCGCGATTAAGGGCGTTGACAGGGTTATTCAGTTTAATAAGCATAGCGGTCGGGGGCGGATTCGGGAGTATTGCGGGCTTATCGCTGCGCTTCGGTCGGAAAACTTTGATCTGGCGATTTTCCTCCGGAATACCTGCGTGCGGTTTTTCCTTGGTATTCCGGTAGTGCTTACCGCTGCGAAACTCTCTCCCCGTAGTAGCCTGCATATAGCGGAAAGAAATCTTAATTTGTTGCGGTTCCTGGCAATTAAACCTGAGAAGTCAAGGTTGGAACTGGCCCTGAACCGGCCGAGAATGGCGGAAGATAGCAGCAACGGCCTGCTTCGAATTGGAATCCTGCCCTTGGCAGCCTGGAAACTTAAGTGTTGGCCCGGAGAAAAGTGGAAGGAACTGATCGACCACCTGACTTCTAAGCTTAACGCGAAGGTGTTTATTTTTGGAAAGACCGATGGCAGCGAATGGGAACAGAGGTTATTAAAAAAGCTTCCGGAGTCTGTGGTTTGCCTGGTTGATAAGACCAGCCTGCTTGAGACTCTGTCCTGGATAAACGAGATGGACATCTTTATCGGTAATGATTCCAGCCTGGTCCACTTTTCCAGTTGCATGGGAATCCCTACAATTGGGCTTTACGGACCGTCTAATTTTCAAAATATGTATCCGCTGTTTCACCGTCATTTTGGAGTACTTACCCGTTTTCGCGCCGACTGTGTGCCCTGCCATTTCGGTCGTCGCCAGCCCGGAACCTGCAAAAAAACCGGCGAGCCGGCGGATTGCATGTGGGAGGTCAGTGTTCGTGATGTGCTGGAGAAGGTGCGGGCGATATTGTTTACAAGGGATATCTCTCGCGGTCTGGAGGAAATTGTTAATAAGGTCCAGGCACTTGAAGACCGGTCCCGGCTGTTTCATCTTAACCGAAATTTGGATGCAGCGATGGAGCAGGAGGCGGAAAATCAGAATTCAGTGAGCCCGGCGGTCGTCAAGATGGTCCTGGTCCGGATAAACGCGGCGGCTGAAAGACTTAAACAACTCATACCGGTAATCGGTCAGACTGATCCGGGCAGTCCGGTAGCATTGAAAGCCCTTTCCACTCAGGTTGAAGAATGCGGCCGGGAGATCCAGGAACTCACCCGGTTTATCCGCTTAATGCCGGATAAGGAGAATGATGAAGCCGGCGGAGAAAAAGAACGAAAAGACTCGTGTTTGCTTAATTTAGAAACCCATATTGATTCTCTGCGTCGCAATATCTCTCGCCTGAATAGTTTGGCAGAACAGTTTCATTCCGATTTGCAGAATGCGTTCTGATGGCCAGGCTGATCGTAATCCTTATTATTACCCTGATTCTTTTTTTGTTCTATATCCGGTTCCTCGAACAGAGATCTCTTTACTTTCCTCTGTCTGAGATAACTCAGACTCCGGACCAGTATGGCTTGAAATATGAAGATATTATGTTCGAGACCGAAGACAAAGTCAGCGTTAACGGATGGATAGTCCCCTCGCCCGATTCTCGGATTACGGTCATCTTCTGTCACGGGAACGGGGGGAATATAAGTCACCGGATGGACAAGGTCCTGTTTTTCCGTTCGCTGAACGTAAATCAGCTTATTTTCGACTACCGCGGATATGGAAAAAGCGAGGGGCATCCCTCTGAGGAGGGTCTTTATCGTGATGCCCGTGCGGCCTATGATCTTGCTAAAAAACGTTTTCCAAAAACCCGGATCATTGTCTTCGGAGAATCCCTGGGAGGGGCGGTGGCGGTTGAGCTTGCTCTCGGAAGAGATGTGCGGGGGGTGATTTTGGAAGATACATTTACGAGCGTGCGGGAGATGTGTAAAGAGGTGTTCCCGCTGCTGCCGAAGCTTATTATAAGGGACCAGTACAATACCGCGCGCAAGATCGGAAAGCTGAAGGTGCCGGTGTTTATAATGCACAGTCCGGAAGATGAGATCGTGCCTTACGCGATGGGACGAAAGCTGTTCCAGGCGGCTTCGGAACCAAAGGAATTTCTGGCTTTAAACGGACCGCATAATGAGGCTTTTTTTCTTTCCCAGGAAAGGATCAGAGCGAGGCTTAAAGAGTTTTTTGATAAACCGGAATAGCTAACGCCGGATGGGTCCCTGCGGACGCGCCGGCGGTGGGGGATTCAGGTTGCGCTGGATCTGAAGCAGATTCTGCTGTTGCTGCTGCCGCTGAATGATATTATTATTTTCGATCGCGCGCAGGGTATCGAGAGTGCGACGCGTTCTTTCCGCTTCTTCAGTCATTGTCCTCAGCTGCTGCTGATACTGATCGTTGTCGAACAATGGTTTTTCCCGGATCACTTCCAGGGCCGCGAGTTCTCTCAATACAAACTCAGGATCATTGCCGGCCCAGGAAAAAAGCTCACCGTCGACGAATATCAGAGAATAAACGACTTCATCTTTCTTATCCGTGTATTCCCACACCTCTACCGGGTACTTGTGCCTCGCGGTTCTACCGAGAAGTGTGCGAAAAACCGGCGGTCCCCACAGTTCAATAACGGTTTTTTCGGAGAGACCGGTCTTCAGCTCCGGCCGGACCGGAGCGCGGGCACAGCCGGCGAAAAGAATCAGGACCAGAATGACGTATAAAGCTCTTATTCGCATATTTTTAGATTAACATAAAAGGAATGCTCGGTCAAGAAGACCAATTCCCACAGACCTAAGACCTAAGACCGACTATTATCAGCTCATGAGCTTATGAGCTTACGAGCTAATACGGTGCCGGAACTTGTGATGCAATGCCAGGGCGATCAGAGTGACCAGAGTAAGCGGGATGATGAAATAGAACATCGCGGTACCGTATGCCGGCAGGAACGCGTGGTGACGGGCCGCCAGAATCAGATAAAGGGTGTAGGCGATATAGTATCCAAGCAGGAGAAAACCCTCCCAGCGGGCGATCCGGCCGTGGCTGAAAAAAATTGGAAGACAGGCAAAGGCGGCAACGATCATTACAGGGATATCGAACCGGACAATACCAGGAGCGACGTCAAGGCCGGCGGGAGCGACGATCCCGGCTACCCCGAGGGCACCCATAATGTTAAACAGGTTGCTGCCGACAACATTGCCGACGGCGATGTCCCGTTCGCCGCGAAGAGTGGCGATGACGGCGGTTACCATTTCCGGCAGGGAGGTGCCGAGGGAAATAACAGTCAGACCGATAACCGGCTGGCTGATGCCCAGATGTTCGGCTAAAGCTACGCCGCCGATGACCAGCCATTTTGAACCAACGATCAGCAGAAACAGCCCGGCCCCGGCCATTGTCAGATTTGCCAGCCAGTGGGAGCGGACCCGGGTGCCCTCACCGTACTCTCGCGCGTACTCTTTTCT
Organism: Candidatus Omnitrophota bacterium; assembly: GCA_018399295.1. GTDB lineage: Bacteria > Omnitrophota > Gorgyraeia > B26-G9 > B26-G9 > M55B170. The sequence continues at coordinate 3,654 of JAGYOO010000153.1, forward strand.
GATGGCCGGACCTTCCCGGCGGCTTTGTCTGATCAGAAATCCGGTGTAGGCAATCAGCCCGCTGAACAGAAACAGTCCCTCAGCCCGGCTGAACCGCTGATCGACGGCGAAGAGAAGGACAACTCCCGACACGGATATCATCAGCGGCACATCGATCCGGATCAGCTGCTGGCAGACGCTGAGCGGAGAGATGATCGCCGCGGCTCCCAGGATGAGGAGGATGTTGAGAATATTGCTGCCGACGATATTTCCCATGCCGATATCCGGCTGGCCGGAAAAGGCGGCGTTAATGGTGACGGCGAATTCCGGCGAACTTGTGCCAAAGGCCACCACGGTCAACCCGATGATCAGAGGGGATATCCCCAAGGCCGCGGCCAGACGGGATGATCCCCTGACCAGGGCCTCGGCGCCGAAAATCAGAAACACGAGTCCGAAAATAAATAGAAAAATCAGCATAAGCGGTTAATGGTTGATGATTAAAAAACCTTGAAACAGTATATCATACCAAGATTAAGTAAAACAGAGATTTGGGGCTGAGCGTAACATCTTAGTTACTATAAGTAGAGAGTAGAGAGTAGAGAGAGCAGAGATGCGCTCCGCTTAGCACGATGCTCGCTTCTCTCGCAGCATCTTAGTCAACAGCATCTTAGCAAAAGATAGAAGACGGAAGTCAGAAGTCAGAAGACCGAATGTGATATCCTGAAAATGG
>JAGYOO010000154.1 GCA_018399295.1 Candidatus Omnitrophota bacterium
GAAGATCGGGGCTTGCACGGCAAGCCGGAAAGCGATATCTTCACGGTTGCTTCCTGGGAACTGGGGGTGCCTCCGGAGGAGGGGATTGTATTTGAAGATGCTAACTCCGGGGTGCAGGCAGGCAAAAATGGGGGGTTTGGTCTGGTTGTCGGCATTGCCCGTGAGGATAACGCGGAAAATCTTAACCAAAATGGCGCGGATTGTGTTGTTACGGATTTAAAACATTTTGATCCGGACTGGGCAAATGCCTGGTTTAGACTGAAACCTGTTTCATTGTTCGGGAGTTGGGACGATCCCGGGAAGGTCCGTGAACGGAGTAAGGAGATACTCACGTTCGAGCATCTTATCCTTAACCCCCTTTATCTGAAAACTCCAAAAGAGATCTTTGCCGGTTCCTCCCGTAAACCTGTTTTTTTCCTGGACTATGACGGAACGCTTACTCCGATAGTGGACCGGCCTCAGGACGCGAAGATATCAGAAAGCATGCAAGAAGCCGTAAAACGTTTGGCGGATAAATATCTTGTGGCCGTTGTAAGCGGCAGGATGCGGGAAGACGTGGAAAATCTTCTGGGGATTGAAGGATTGTTTTATGCCGGGAGTCATGGCTTTGATATCGCCGGTCCGGGAATGTCGATGATCGAACCGGAGGCCGAAGAGACGATTCCGGTCGTGGCCCGGGTAACGGAAGAACTGAAGGCCGGGCTTAACAGTATTGAGGGTGTGATAATCGAAGAGAAAAAATTCAGCGTGGCAGTGCATTACCGTTTGGCGCCTTTAGAAAGTCTGCCGGGTATCCGAGCCGAAGTCGAGGCCAGGGTTAGTGAAAATAAGCAGTCTCTGCGCCTGATGGAGGGGAAGAAGGTGTTTGAAATATTACCGGCCATTGACTGGAACAAAGGCAAGGCCGTAACCTGGATCAGGCGGGCATTGGGTCTCTCTTCCCGGGATTCAAACGTGGTCTATATCGGTGATGACACAACGGATGAGTACGCGTTTAGAGTCTTGCGCGGCCGGGGGACGGGAATTTTGGTGGCAAAGGATGAGTACCCCTCATCCGCCCAATTCCGACTTTCCTCTCCGGAGGAAGTCGGCCGGTTCTTTGAGACCATGTTAAAAACGGAAAGCTGATGGGGATAAAAGACTGTAAAATCGATAATTGGAAACTTCAGTACAATGGTTTTGATTCGGAGCAGGAAAGCCTGCGCGAGTCTCTTTGCATGCTGGGGAACGGATATCTGGGAACCCGGGGGGCGGCGACAGAGGCCCTGCCGTCGGAGATTCATTATCCGGGGACCTATATCCGGGGATTATATAACCGGCTGCCTACCCATATCGCCGGACGGACTATTTACAATGAAGACATGGTTAATTGTCCGAACTGGCTGTATCTTACGTTTCGCGTAGATGACGGAGAATGGTTTTGCCCAGGGGTCTCACCGCTTCTGTCTTATAAAATCACCCTGAACATCAGAGAGGGGATGCTGGTCCGGGAGATGCGGTTTAAAAGCAAGAACGGGCGGCGGACGAAAGTGGTGGAAAGCCGTCTGGTTCATATGTCAAAGCCGCATCTGGCCGCGCTCAGTTATACCATTACTCCGGAAAACTATGATGGGAATATTGTGGTCCATTCTCTGCTTGACGGCGCGGTGCTGAACATGAATGTTAAGCGATACCGGCAGCTTAATTTTCATCATTGGAAAACCCATAGTCTTGGCCGGTTTTCGGACAATGGGGTTTATCTGGGCCTCAGGACGACTCAATCAAAGATCGAATTGGCGCAGGCTGCCCGGCTTAGAGTATTTATAAACGGCCGGGAAAAAAACGTGAGCATGGAAGAGATTCAGCATGGGAAAAATGTGATCGGGCTCCAGGCCGGCATCCGTGTCAGGCAGGGACAGTCACTGAGTCTGGAGAAGACCGTTACGGTTTATTCTTCCCGCGACCGGGAGGCCGAGGGGAAGCCGATCGAGGCAGCGGTAAAAGAGGTTTCATCCGCCTCCAGGTTTGAACGGTTGCGTGAATCCCATTGCCGGGCTTGGGAGAGACTCTGGGACCGCTATGATATGACCATAAAAGGAGATGCTTTTTCCCAAAATGTCCTGCGTTTTCATATGTTCCATCTTCTGCAGACCGCCTCGCCCCTTTGCGGAGATCGGGACGCGGGACTTCCTGCTCGGGGGTTGCACGGAGAAGCTTACCGTGGCCACATCTTCTGGGATGAACTGTTTGTTTTACCCGCGTTTAATATGAACAGTCCGAGCGTAACTAAAAATATCCTTCTTTACCGCTTTCGCAGGTTGAACAAGGCCCGGGAATATGCCCGGAATAATGGTTATCAGGGAGCGATGTTTCCCTGGCAGAGCGGTTCCACCGGAGAAGAGGAGACCCAGGAGGTCCATTTGAATCCTCTTTCCGGCAAATGGGGGCCGGATTACAGCCGGCTGCAGCGACATGTCTCGCTGGCCATTGCCTATAATGTGCTTAAGTACTGGCAGACTACCGGGGACAGGGACTTTCTGGAAAATCAGGGCGCGGAGATACTTCTGGCTATAGCTAAGTTCTTTGCCAGTCTGATGGAGTATGACCGGAATGATGACCGTTTCCACTCCCGCCGGGTTATGGGGCCGGATGAGTTCCACGAAAAGTTTCCCAACTCAGATATCCCGGGCATTAATGATAACGCTTATACTAATGTTATGGTTGTTTGGCTGCTTAATGAGGTTTATGAAGTTATCTCGGTCCTATCCGCGAAAGTACGTTCCCGGCTGTTAAAAAAACTGAAGATTACACCGGAAGAGATGGGTTGTTGGGACGAGATAATTCGCAAGACTAAAGTCAGCGTTCGGGATGGGATTATCGAACAATTTTCCGGATATTTTCGGCTTAGAGAATTGAACTGGGAAATGTATCGGAAGAAATATAAAGACATCCACCGGCTCGATCGGATTCTAAAGGCTGAAGGGAGGTCTCCGGATGCCTATAAGGTTTCCAAACAGGCGGATGTCCTGATGCTGTTTTACGTATTGAGCCTGCCGGAGATAAAACGGGTGATGGAGAAACTCGGGTATGGTTTCGACCGGTCAATGGTCAAGAAAAACTATGAATATTATCTCCAGCGTACCTCTCATGGCTCCACTCTCAGTAAGGTCGTCCACTGTTATGTGGCGAATCTGCTGGGAAGGGAGAAAGAGGGATGGCGCTGGTTCCAGGAAGTCCTTAATTCGGATCTTCGCGACGTGCAGGGGGGGACGACCCCGGAAGGTGTGCATTTGGGAGTGATGGGCGGATCAGTGGATGTTGTCCTGCGCAGTTTCGCGGGTATAGAAATAACGGATAATCATCTCCGGATAAAACCAAATCTGCCGCGGGCCTGGGATAAACTCGGGTTTAAGTTTGTTTATCGGAAACAGCTTATCGCGCTGGAAGTCACGCGGCGGGAGCTTTCCTTAAAGCTGTTGCGCGGGGCCAGGCCGCTGTCAGTAGAGATAAATTCGGAGATGAAAATCGTACCCATAGGCAGAACACTGAAGGTCACTCTCAAGTCCTGACCGCGCCTCGCGTCTAATCAGGGAGTCCTATGATAAGGGAAGTCGGAGCTATTTATCGTAACGGGCGCTGCCGGTTTACGGTCTGGGCGCCTGCCGCGCGGTCTGTTGAACTTATAATCCTTTCTCCCAAAGAAACCGTTACTGTAATGGAACCGGGCCGGGACGGTTACTGGAGTAAAGAGGAAGAGGCGCTCCCGGGCACGCGGTATCTTTACCGGATAAACGGACAAAGTCCGCGTCCTGATCCGGCCTCATTTTATCAGCCTGAAGGAGTCCACGGGCCTTCCGGGGTTGTTGATCATTCTGATTTCAAATGGACCGACTCAGGCTGGAGCAATATCCCTCTTGCCCGGATGATCGTATACGAACTGCATACCGCCACGTTTACCCCGGTCGGCACGTTTGCCGCCTGCGCGGAACGTCTGCCGGACCTTGCCGCGTTTGGAATAAACACTATCGAGATTATGCCCGTAGCCCAGTTTCCCGGCAGCCGGAATTGGGGATACGACGGCGCCTGCCCGTTTGCCGTTCAGAACTCCTATGGCGGCCCAAACGGCCTGAAAGAGCTTGTGAACGCCTGCCACCGGATGGGAATCGCGATCATTCTGGATGTTGTTTATAACCATCTTGGTCCGGAAGGAAACTACCTTAGCGAGTACGCGCCGTATTTTACCTCTAAATATCAGACTCCCTGGGGTGATGCCGTTAACTTTGATGATGCTTACAGTGACGGGGTCCGAAATTATTTTATC
>JAGYOO010000155.1 GCA_018399295.1 Candidatus Omnitrophota bacterium
GAAGAAGACTACGCGACTGAATTTCTCGAACTTATCCTGGCCGTGAAGGTCGTTGAAGGATTTGAACAGGCCCTGAATCATATCGAACGTTTTGGAACCGGACATTCCGAGGCTATCGTGACCAAAGATGTCCGGGCCGGGCAGTGGTTTCTCGAGCAGGTGGATGCCGCCAGTGTCTATCTGAACGCGTCGACCCGGTTCACTGACGGTAATGAGTTTGGATTGGGAGCGGAGATCGGCATCAGTACCGACAAATTACACGCGCGCGGGCCGATGGGGCTGGAGGAATTGACTACATATAAGTATGTTATTATTGGCGATGGACAGATCAGAACCTGAAGACAGGGTCGGTATCCTTGGCGGTACTTTTGATCCGATCCATAATGGACATGTCTGTCTGGCAAAATCGGCCCGTGACCGGTTTGGACTTAAAAAAGTCATGTTTATTCCGGCGCGCCGGCCGCCGCATAAACAGGCGATTAAGATTACCGCTGGCCGGATCCGGCTGGAGATGGTAGAGCGCGCGGTCGCGGACCTCCCCGGTTTCGAGGCTAGTGATATTGAACTGAGTAACCCCGGATTGTCATACTCGGTTAAAACCCTGCGAAAACTGAAACGGGAATATCCGAAAACAGAATTTTTCTTTATCGTAGGTTCTGACGCGGTGCCGGAACTGGATACCTGGAAGGACGCGGAAGAGTTGTTCCGGTTGAGCCGGTTTGTGATTGCCTGCCGTCCGGGTTGGGGGAAATTACCCCTGCCTCCCAACGCGGAATTGCTGGAAGATGATTTTCCCGCAATCTCCTCGTCCGAATTAAGAAATCTGATCAGGCAGGGGCGGACAGTGGATAAATTTATTCCGACAGGAGTAATCGACGTGATAAACAAGTACAGACTGTATCAACCATGAATGGTGACGGAATTTTCTGGATGTTGGCGCTGATGCTGGTACTGCTTCTGTTTTCGGCGTTTTTTGCAATGTCGGAGACGGCCTTTGTTAGTCTGGGGAAGCTTCGGCCGCGGTATCTGATCAAACAGAAAAAAAGAAACGCGCATATAGCCTACCGGATCGTCAAGAATTTGGACCGCCTGATCGCTACAATCCTGGTGGGAAATAATTTCGTCAATATCGCTTTTTCCGCGCTGGGTACGGCGGTGTTTATTTATTTTTTCGGCAACTCTGTCTTATCGCTGACCGGTGCGACACTGACCCTGACTCTCCTCGTTCTTATCTTTGGTGAGATAACGCCGAAGATATTCGCGGTTAAACATTCGGAAAAGGTCGCGTTGGCCTCCGCCTGGACAATGGAGGCGGTGATGCGCCTGCTGCATCCTCTTGTTAAGGTATTCCTCGGAATAAGTAATGTTCTGCTGCGGTTTCTACGGCAGCAGCCGACCAGCCGTTCCCCTCTGGTGACGGAAGAAGAGATCCGCCTGATGATCGAACTTGGCCGGGAAGAAGGAGTGCTGACTGATGCTGAACGACGGATGCTGCATCGGATCTTTGAATTCGGAGACACCCGCGTGTTTCAGGTAATGGTCCCCCTGAGACAGGTTTCGGCGATTGATTCGCGGGCCTCGTTTGACAGTCTTATCCAGCTGGTTCTGGAACAGGGGCATTCCCGGATACCGGTGTACGAGGGAAAACTGGATAACATTCTGGGAGTTATCCACGCCCGGGAGCTTCTGCGGATCCGGGCGGATTGCGCGAAGGAGATCGAACTGACTTCGCTTCTGCATCGGCCGCATTTCATAAATTACCGGAAAAAGGTCAGCGAGGTGCTGCGGGAGTTTCAAAGGATCCGGGTGTACATGGCTATCGTGGTGGATGATAACGGCAAGACCCTTGGCCTGGTGACTCTGGAGGATCTGGTTGAGGAAATCGTGGGAGAAATAGAAGGAGATATAAGCTAAAAATGAAAGAAACCGATACAACTCTGGAATTCGTCCGGGTACTTGTTCAGGCCGCTGCGGAAAAAAAGGCTGAAAATCCGGTAATTCTTGACTTGCGTAAAATTTCCAGTGTCTGTGACTTTTTCCTGATCCTGACCGGGAATTCTCAGCCGCAGATCCAGGCCATTGGTTCCGTGTTGGTGGAAACGGCCCGGTCTCTTGGCTATAAGCTGCATCACCGGGAGGGACAGAAACAGGGGCACTGGCTGGTTCTGGACTTTTTCAGTGTAATTGTTCATATCTTTGATGACGAGACACGCCGGTTCTATGACCTGGAACATCTCTGGCTGGACGCGCCGCGTTTGAAACTGCCGCGCGGGGAGAAAGTGGCATGAACGAGACGTTAAGAGAACGACTACTGGCAGTTACCGCCAGAGTTCTGGCGGAGGACGGGAAAGCTGGACCTGACTTCGAATTTTATCTGGAAAATCCCCGGGAAAAGGCATTCGGTGACTGGTCGCTGAACGTTGCTATGAAACTGGCGCGGAATTACGGGAGGCCACCCCAGGAAATTGCCCGGCATCTTGTCTCTCGAATCGAGACCGAACTTGAACGCGAAGGTCTTGCGGGTAAGTTTGACAAGATCGAGGTGCGGTTACCGGGATTTATAAATTTTTTTCTCTCGCACGAGGCGTTGACCGATGTCGTCCGGACAGTTCTTGATCAGAAAAATGATTACGGACGCGGCCGGCAGCGGTCCGGTAAGACGCTGGTTGAATACGTCAGTGCTAATCCCACCGGCCCGCTCAGCATCGCTCATGCCCGTCAGGCCGCCGTTGGGGATTCCCTGATCCGTATTCTGAACTTCGCCGGTTTTCCGGCCCAGGCGGAATACTATATCAATGACGAGGGGAATCAGATCAGCCTGCTGGGGGAAAGCCTGCGCTGCCGCTACCGGGAACGCCTGGGGCTGGCGGCGGAACTTCCGGAGAATGGGTATCGCGGCGACTACCTTGCCCTGATGGCCGAGGAGCTGGTTCGGGAACATGGAGACAGCCTTGTTGAGGCTGATATCTCCTGGTTCGCGGAAAAGGCGGCAACGGATATTCTGTCTGTGATCAGATCTGAGCTTGCGGATTTTGAAGTTCGTTTTGATTCATGGTTCAGCCAAAAGGAACTTTCGGTCTCCGGAGATATCCAGACGGTTTTGGAATATCTGAAGAAAAATAAGTTTGCTTACGAACAGGATGGAGCGCTCTGGTTCCGCTCCACTGACCATGGCGATGATAAGGACCGGGTGCTGATCAAGAGTAACGGACAGCTGACTTATCTTACTCCGGATATCGCCTATCACCGCCGAAAGTATGAACAAGGATTTACCCGCATGATCAACATCTGGGGGCCGGACCACCATGGTTATATTAACCGGCTGAAGGCAGCAGTAGCGGCCCTTGGACATGACCCGCAAACCCTGCGGATCGTTATCATCCAGCTGGCCAGTCTGTTTCGAGGAGGCAAACCGGTGATGATGTCTACCCGCGCGGGAGAATACGTTACCTTGCGTGAATTGATGGACGAGGTGGGGCGGGACGCGGCGCGGTTCTTTTTTCTAATGCGACGCTGTGATACGCAACTGGAATTCGATCTGGAACTGGCTAAAAAGAAGACCCCGGAAAATCCTGTCTATTACGTGCAGTATGCCCACGCCCGAATCGCCGGTATCCTGGCTGTAAAAGAAAGCCGGGGAGTTGAGGCTGTCTCCGGCAATCCCCGTCTGGAGCTGCTGCAGGAAGATGAGACCTTTGACCTTATTCGGGCCCTGAACCGGTTTCCGGACGTAATTGAGGCCTGCGCGCATGAACTTGACCCTCTGGCAATGACAGTCTATCTGCGTGAGTTGTCCCGGATATTTCATGTGTTTTACGGCAAACATCGGGTTGTTTCCGAAGACAGTCAGTTAACGGCAGCGAGACTTTCTCTGGTGGAATGCGTGCGACAGGTTCTTTTCACCGGACTGGACCTTATCGGAGTATCGTCTCCGGAAAGGATGTGAGATATGTCAGAAGAAAAGTTTGATGTCGCGGTACTTGGGGCCGGACCTGGCGGATACTCGGCAGCGTTGAGGGCGGCCGATCATGGCTTAAAGGTTTGCCTGATCGAGAAAGAGAATGTGGGTGGTATATGTCTCAATCATGGATGTATTCCTACAAAGGCCCTGATCCGGGCGGCTAAAGGTCTGAACTCTCTTCCCGGATTCGCTAAAATGGGAATCGAGGTAAACCTATCCGCGTTTAATTTTTCTGATTGCATGAGTTACAAGGAAAAGATAGTTTCTCAGCTGCGTAATGGAGTGGAATTTTTACTTCGTAAGCAGGGC
>JAGYOO010000156.1 GCA_018399295.1 Candidatus Omnitrophota bacterium
TTGCAGGGAACCCGGAATCAATCCGCTCCAACTATTCCGGGAAAAAGTACATGGGGGCAGTAAACGAATTAACCAAATTTACCTGTTTTTTTCTACCAATCATCAGCGGTTTGAGCCGAGGTTCGGCGGCCTTTTGGTTAAAGAGATCATCCCCCTGACCCCGAAGACTATTCCTGAGGATTACCGGAACAAGAATATCCATCATTGCTGGCGGATGAAGGTATGATTTAAAGACTGCTTTTGCCGCGGCAAGTGCCTGTTCTAAGATGTTTTTCTGAGATAAATCACCAGAACTACTTTACTTAAGAAAGAAGACAGCAAAAAAGGGCGGAAAAATGCTGGATTGATGTTTTTCCGGTTTTCATCTATTATAAAGAGTGATGTCACACCATAATCGGATAAGATCAACGAATATAACGGTATATCTTCTCGCTACCATCCTGTTCCTGCTTACCGCCGGCCTTATCTTTGCCCGTTTCTACTGGGGCGGGAATACTGTTCAGATGGAGGACGGGCTGAAGCTGTGGCGGGTGACCACGGTTATCGACCTGAAGGGAAACGGCGACCGGGCGCGGGTGCGGTTTACGCTGCCGAGTAATACGAATCGCCAGAAGATCTATAATGAGATCGCGCATAACAGTGATATGGTTTTTTATACCCGGGACCGGGAGTCTACGGGTAACCGCATCGGCTTTTGGAATTCGGAGTTTTTAGAAGGGCCGCGGACGATAAAGTATTTTTTTTCCGTCCAGCCCAAGGCGCTTAAATACCCGCTTCCGCCGACCATGCGCCTGCCGTCGAATCCGCTTAATTATTATCCGGAAGAGTTGCATAAATGGCTTAAACCGTCCCGCAAGATCCAGTCTAACAATTCCGAGGTCCGCCGGATCCTGGCGAAGGTGCGCGGGTTTAACCGGGACCTTTTGACGGTTAACAGAAAGTTGTTCGAGTTTGTGCGGGATGAGGTTGCTTACCGTACCGAGATCGGAAGTAAGGATACGCTGGCTACTATCGAGGAGCTGTCCGCGGACTGCGGCGGCCAGGCGAGGCTGTTTGTGGCGCTTTCCCGCGCCGCCGGTATTCCCTCCCGGTTAGTCGGTGGGATCATTCTTAAGGATGAGATTAAAAAGGAAACCCATGTCTGGGCGGAGAATTATTTAAACGGCCAGTGGATTCCGTTTGACGTGGTTAATGGTTATTATGCTGAGGTCCCGGCCCATTATCTGGAGCTGTACCGGGCGGATTATTCGTTGATCGCGTATTCGGGCATGGAGCGGCTAAGTTGGTTTTTCGCGATCCGGCCGGAGCGGATCCCCCCGATCGACCAGGCCTGGTCGCTGTATGTTTTGCCGCTTCATTTTCAATCGCTGGTGCAGACTATGCTGCTTATTCCGATCGGTATCCTGGTGGTGTCGTTTATGCGGATCGTGATCGGCGTGAAGACGTTCGGCACATTTACGCCGGTGCTTATCGCGCTGGGACTCCGGCAGGTCACCTTGTGGCCCGGGCTGCTGATGCTGCTGGGGATCGTTCTGTTCGGGTGGCTGTTCCGGTGTGTTCTGGACCGGTTAAAGATGCTGATCATTCCGCGTCTTTCGATCGTGATTACCCTGGTGATTATGTTTATTATCGGGATGATGATGCTGGGATTTCATCTGGGGCAGCTTAATTTCATGTATGTGTCGCTGTTTCCAATCATTATTATTACCTGGATCATTGAGCGGTTTTCCATCTCCCAGATCGAGGACGGTTTTTTCTCGGCGGTCAAAGACCTGTTCGGAACGGTGTTCGTGTCGGTGGCGGCCTATTATGTCCTGGAAATACCGTTTTTGCGTTCGCTGTTGTTCTCCTTTCCGGAAACACTGCTGGCAGTTATCGCTGCGCAGTTGATCCTGGGGCGGTATACCTGGATGCGAGTTCTGGAGCTGTTCCGGTTTGGCGCGCTGTACTTTAGAGATCAGCCGCCGGTCGGGGGAGAGGCTTAGAACGTGAATAGGCCGGGAGCTGGGACCAGATCTTCTTTAAGTTCGTTTTTCCGGAATGTGCTTACGATAAACCGCCGGAATGTCTGCTACACTCTGACCGCGAATGAACGCCGGTTATATCCGATCGTGGACTGTAAACTGCTGACCAAAAAAACCCTCGCCCCCCACAAGATCCCGATGCCGGAGACCTATTGTGAGATAACCAACATCTTTGAGGCACGGCATGTCTGGGAAACCGAGGAACATGATGAATTCGTGGTAAAGCCGGCGCGCGGGTCACAGGGGCACGGGATTATGATTATTACCGGCCGGGAGGGGGATTCCTGGCGCACTGTAAACGGCGAGGTCTTAAGCCAGCAGGATTTTGAGTATTATCTGTATAATATCCTGTCCGGTCTCTACTCTCTCGGGGGTATGGATGATAAGGTCTATCTTGAATATCTGGTCAAGCCGCATCCGCTGTTTAAGCCGGTATCATATCGGGGAATTCCTGATATCCGGGTTGTTCTTTATCAGGGGATTCCGGTGATGAGCATGTTGCGGCTTCCGACAAAAAGATCGCGCGGTAAGGCTAATCTGCATCAGGGCGCGGTCGGCGCGGGGATCGAGCTGTTGACCGGAAAGACAAGCGGCGGGGTCTGCGGGAATAGCGTGATCGATCTTCATCCTGACACCCGCCAGCCGATTGCCGGAATCGTGATCCCGTTTTGGGAGCAGATTATTGGATACGCGATGAAGGTAGCCGATATTATCGAGCTGGGATACTTCGGCATTGACTTTGTGATTGACGTTGAACGCGGGCCGTTGATGCTGGAGCTGAACGCGCGGCCGGGGTTGGCGATCCAGATTGCCAACCGCAGGGGGCTGCGGTCCCGGCTGGAGTATGTGGACAGCCTTAAGATTAAAACGCGCCCGGATTTTGATCAGCGCCGCGAGATGATGGGCCGGCTTTAGATCGCAGCACCCATACCTGTCTTTAAGAAAGCGCCCTGCCAGCTTTATCTTGCCTGAAATTTTTGTTTAGAGTAAAATTAAATCATGAAACATGATATCGAGAGAAATCTGGGCGAGCAGCCGATCGGGAAGGTTTTGGAGGAGAACGGGCTTAAGCCGCATGATCTGGTCGCGGCCTCGGACGTACAGCTTACGCATAAGATGGTTACCCGGGCGATTAAAGGCCGGCGGCTGACGCCGAAGACGCGGGTTAAAGTCCGCGACGCCTTGAACGCGGTCGCGGAGAAGAGTTATTCGTTGAAGGATTTGTTTTCCTATTAAAGCCGGGAGTGAGTGATGGGCAAAGAGCGAGGCAAAGATCCTTTGCACGGAATCACGCTGGAAAAGATGCTTACCTGGCTGGTGGAAAAGTACGGGTGGGGTGAGATGTCCCGGCGGATCAGGATAAACTGCTTTGCCAAGGATCCGAGCCTGAAATCCAGCCTGGTCTTTCTTCGGCGGACCCCCTGGGCGAGAAAAAAAGTGGAAGAGTTGTATTTAAAAGCGATCAGAGACGCGTGATGAGGAGGATCTGTAATGCATGACGAAAGACGCCAATACCGCAGATATGGGGTCTCGCTGGAGGCACTCGCGGTTGTTGATACGACAACGACTTACAAGGGAAAGGTAACTGACATAAGTTTTTCCGGGGTGCGGTTTGTCTGTGACGACGCGAAGATCGACAAAGACCAGAGACTGGATCTGATTCTCAAGATCGAGAATCAGGATGTTACCCTGCAGGCCGTTGTCGTCTGGTCCGGTCAGGTGGAAAACCTGGAAGGGGTCCAGCACGGGATGAAGGTGGTGGGGGTGAAGTTTGTCGGGGATCGGAAACAGTTAGAAAAATTTTTTACCCGGTTTTCAGAATAAAAATCTGGATCACGAAGGCTGGCCGTTGGAGGATTGAATCGGGTTTTTAGATGGGGGATCTGTAATAAGCGGGAGTCCTGTATGGGCTTTCGCTTATTTTATTTTTAGAGTTCGCGTTACGGGCGCTATGCTAAGCCTGTTTTCTTTTCTCCGACTAATTGGCTGAGTCCAAGGGAGACTAAAGCCAGGAGTATGCCGGAGATGAACGGGATGCGGTAGTCGACCATCCAGAGATAACCGCCGATTACCGGCAGGATGACGGCGGCGATGTGGTTTATGGTAAAGCTTACCGCGGTGCTGGCGGCGATGTCCGGCTTGTCCGCTA
>JAGYOO010000157.1 GCA_018399295.1 Candidatus Omnitrophota bacterium
TTGGTCCGGGCCGGGGGGTAAGTTACGGCCAAACTCACATTACTTCCCAATCGACCTTGATCGGAGTTGTTCCCGTCGGTTATGCCGACGGCTATCCCCGGTCCCTGTCCAACCGGGCCCGGGTATTGGTCCGCGGCCGGTTTGCCCCGGTTATCGGCCGGATCTGCATGGATCTGCTGATGATCGATGTCGGCCATGTCCCGCTGGTCAAGCCCGGTGACGCGGTAGTGCTTATCGGTCGGCAGGGCCGGCAGCAGTTGCGGACCGAAGAGTTGGCTGGTCTGGCCGGAACGATCCCCTATGAGATTACGACCGGGGTATCCGCCCGGGTTCCGCGAGTATTTAAATCCGGTTGAAACATATATACGGCAATGGTATAATTTAATGGAAAGCATGAAGAAAATCTCCGACTGTAAAGGTGTTACTCTGGTGGATGTTGTTGTAGCCACCCTTATCCTCGTGCTGGTCATATCCGGGGTGTATGTCAGTTTTATAAACGCCGGCAAAACCGTGGCACTTGCCCGTCATAAACTCGAAGCCCTGTATCTTGCCACTGCCGGTGTGGAAGGCCATGTCGCGTTTTTGAATCTTAGTGCCGCAGGCGCATTTGCGAATCCAGATATAAGTATTGTTTATGAAAAAAGCGCTTCTTTTTCCGGCCAGGTCCGTCCGGTGGGACCGGGAAGTCCTTATACTCATTACGAGGGCAGAGTCGTGTGGGACGAAAATTCTACGGGAATGCCATGAATCAGCCAACCGGCGCGGGCAGGATGAAGATCAGGGAGAAAAATTTTTTCCAGCGAGGAATGACGCTGGTCGAATTGCAGATGAGCGCGGTGATGTTTGTGCTCGTGATGCTGGCCGGCGGAGTGGTGTTTTATTTTTCTCTTGCCGCTTTGCGGTATCTTCAGGATGTGTACCAGGTTAACGCGAACGTGACTGCCGCGATGACCGCGCTGCATCAGGAGATCCTCCGCGCCAACCGGTACGGATGGCGACAGGGGACTTCTTATTCTCCATCTCCGAATTCAACCTTTGATCTTAACGGCTGGATCGCTCCCAGCGGCGCGGATGAATATTCCACTCTAAACGCCATTCCTTCTTTGGCTGGCAGTGTGGGGAGTTCTGATGTGCTTATCTTGCGGCAGGAACAGAATCCGGAGACGCGTTTTAACAGTGACGGCAGTGTTACGACTCCAATGATGACGTATCCGGAGTATTATTCAGACGATCAGATCACCTCGATCTACCGTGATGAACCGGCCGCTGATTTGGAAGGCCGGGCTGATATGTGGATGGATGTTGTTTTGTCGCCCAATTTCGTTACTACCTCCGGCACGGGAACTCATCTGATCGCCCGGAATATTACCCGCCTGGAGTTCGCCAAGATAAGCTATAATTGTCTTCAGGTCGAGGTTGAGGCCATGGGTACGGTTCCGAAACCGATACGAAATGCTACGGATGATCCTTATTACCGGGTAAAGATCTTGACTTATATGACCCTGCGCTGCGCGCCTCAATTTGTCAGAGAGGCAACTGTCGGGGATCTCTGGTAGAGGGAATATGATTAAAAATAAAAAGGCCCAGGCTGTATTTATTGTTTTTGTGTACGTGAGCGTGGCTTCATTACTGGCTATCGCGCAATTGGTGTTTTCCATGAACATCAACCTTCTTGTCCAGCGGACGATAAATCATACCCGGGGCCTGTACGCGGCCGAAGCCGGCCTGATCTGTGCTTACGCGGAGACAAGTTATTCCGGAATGCCCTCGACTGCGAATTTTAATTTTTCTACCTCGTACGGGGCCTCTCCTCCGGATAACCAGTTCAGTGTGGATATCTCAACCGCGCCGGTAGCAACCGACCCCGGTGCTATGATGCTGTTCAGTGAGGCGTTGTGGCTGGAGTAACCTGTATGAAAAAAAACCGAATGAAGTTGAACCGTGAATACCTGATGCTGGTTCTGGTAGTTTGTGTGACCGGATTGCTGCTTTATTCCAACAGCGCCCGGTCCCAGAGCGGAGGAAGTATTGCTTATTCCACCACCTATCCGATTCCGTTTGGCGAGTATACGACAATGCGGGCCTCAATGTATCTGGACATGGATGATCCGGACGGCTGGCCGCCGGGAGTCGCGCCTGACCCGCTCTATATCCTTAATCCTGATAATATTACCAGTTTAAGGGAATTGTTTGTTGCGGATCCGACCGGCGGGACCGGATCCTCGATTCGGTTTGAACTCAGTGCGTCTGCGACTATGGATGCCACCATTTTCGGAGATGACCCCAATTATTTTATAAATCTCAATCCTGACGGAGCCGGCGCCTCGGCCAGGGTTTTTTCCCTCAGCGCCGACGGCAGGATCTATATGGGCGCTGATTCGGAATCAATTGAGACCGGCGGCCAGCCGGTCCAGGGTAAGCATGTCTATGATCTTGCCGAGGGAATGGAGATAGAGGGAGATGCCGGAGATGTGGTGATCGTGGGTGAGACCGGGCCGGCCCTTGTCCCTTCTTCAAAAAGATTTGACAGCCGGATTGCGGGAGTGGTCAGCACTGATCCCAAACTCTATATGGGTCCGGGGGAGGGGAAATCTCCTCTGGCTCTGGCCGGAATCGTCAGCTGCAAGGTTACCGCGGAGAACGGGCCGATCAAGCGCGGGGCGTTGCTGGTAAGTTCCAGCCTCCCCGGACACGCCATGGCCGCGGCACCCGGTAAAGTCGGCCCGGGAATGCTGGTGGGAAAGGCTCTGCAGGAACTGCCCAAAGGCACGGGTAAGATATTCATTCTGGTGAATAAGAAATGAAAAAACTTAAAATCTTTTTTTTGCTGATCCTTATACTTTTCTTCAGCATGCCGGTTTCGGCCCAGCTTATGCGGGAGATCAAGGTGGGTACATATACCTCTCGGGGGGCGGTAACGGACGGCAGGATCGGCCAGTTTAACCGGGTCCGCGCCGATATGTTTGTTGACTCCGATACTCCTAATTTTCACTGTGACCCGAATGGGATGAGTCGATTGCATATGCTGGATGTCCATGAACGCTTTAAATGTGATCTTATTTACGTGATTGGCGGAGATTACCGGATCCAGTACGATTCGCCGGCTGTCCCGGACGGATTGCTGCTGAGTTTGAGGGATATCGCGGTAGAAAACTGGATCCGGTTTGATGTCGATGAAAGTGAACTGCCATATGGAGAGTGGGAAGATGAACGAGACGCGGACGGTGTTCCCACGGGCAGTCAATATTGGAATTCGATCGGTGGTAAGCATGTGCATACTTATGATATTGCCGAAGGCGTCCGAATTAAAAACGCGGAACCCGGTGATGTCGTCCGGATAAGCCCGGATGAAGATCTGCTTCTGGAAAAGACTGTTCAAGCCTTTGATCCAACAGTGGCGGGGATCGTCTCTTCTAATCCGAAAATTTACATGGGGTCGGGCGAGGGGAAAACCCCCCTGGCCTTGGCCGGAATTGTAGACTGCCGGGTTACCGCGGAAAATGGTCCGGTGGAGAAGGGGGACCTGCTTGTAAGTTCTTCTCTGGCCGGCTACGCCATGCGGGCGGACCCGGACCGGGTCAAGCCGGGGATGAGTGTTGGTCAGGCCATGGAACCGCTGGCCGCGGGTACGGGGCTGATAAAGGTTCTGGTGAACCGTTGAGGGATATGATGAAAAAAATTAAACTCCGGTGGGGGAGACCTGACCGGGAATATCTTCTGCTGTTTCTGATACTGATCCTGAGCGTGATGCTCATATATTCCAATTCCGCCGTGTCCCAGCATCCGCCGCAGCAGATCATGCTGTCTAACCTGTACCCGCAGCCGACCGGGGTTTATGATTATGTCCGGGCCCGGACCTTTCTTGATTATGGCGCTCCGCGGGTTTTCTATGTGGACCCCACAGAAGTAACGACCTTGCGAAATATCAGTCTTCAGGACAAGGGCGGAGTTGTCCCGGTGTTGAATCTGCTCAATAATACTGTGCATACTTTCTCCAATCCGGATTATTATATAAACCTTAATCACCCTGGCGGCGGTGGTGATCCCTACAACGATCCTCCGGCGGTCAAGGTGCATACTCTGACGACTACGGAAAAGATCTGGATGGGGGCGCCGACTCCTCCCCCCACTGATCCTGATGGTAATCCCATCGGCGGAACAC
>JAGYOO010000158.1 GCA_018399295.1 Candidatus Omnitrophota bacterium
TACCCTAGACCAGATTGAACTCCTACCAGTTCCGCGGCGATCACTGCCGTCCACGCCAACCCCAGGCCAATACGCAAACCGTGCAGTATCTGCGGCAGGCTGCCCGGCAGGATAACATCGCTTAAAATAAGGCTGGAACTCGCTCCGAAATTCCGTGCGACATTCAACCTGTCTGAACGGGTCGCCCTTACCCCCCAGAATGAATTTATAAAAACAGGCGGGAAAGCACCGAGAAAAACAATAAAACAAGCAGACGCGTCATCAAGTCCAAACCAGAGAATGGCTAACGGGATCCAGGCGATAGGCGGAATCGGCCGGATAAACTCGAACAGCGGAGTAAGCACATCCGAGACCTTTGGAAAATATCCGGCACCAAGCCCCAACAGCACCCCGCCGGTTCCGGCCGCGGCAAATCCGAGGGTAACCCGCCTTACACTGTCAAAAGTATGTCGCCACAATCCACCTGAACGGAACAGCTCGCCCAGCGCCGCAAGCACATCTAAAGGAGACGGCAGCAAAAGTGAATTAAGCAGTTTAAGATGTGACAATAACTGCCAAACCGCCAGCAGAATCGCTAACGGAAAAAGCCTTTTAATCAGATCCATCTACTTTCCAGTAAATTTTATTTGGGGGAGGATTCCAGTTCCCGAGGCTGGTAATTCCTCCCGAGCCTGTTCCAGGTAGCTGAGATCTACATATCGCGATACATCTTCCAAATGGTTTCCCGTAAGCCCCTGTCCGTATATGAAGTCCGCTCCCTGCTGAATTCCCTCCAAATCCTGCTTCGACAACCCGATATCTATCGCCGCCAGGCTTTCCGCCTTAAGATTCGGCTCAACTGAGGCTGCCAGATCCAAAACGGAATCATCAAAATCCAAACCTGACTCCAGTTTGAACATCAGGTTAGCCTTTTCCTGATTACAGGCATAATAATAAAAAGCAGTGATGTAAGCCTTGAGAAAATCTTTGACCGCATCCGGACGCTGGGTTATAAAATCTTCCGAGACAAGAATCAGCGAAGTAATCTTATCCTCATCCACGGTCCTGGCCAGCTCAGCTTGTTCCAGCTGGGCCATGATCGGATCCCAGGAAGCAAACGCGTCTACTTTACCCCAGCTTTTCGCCCCCTTAGACTTTATCAGGCTCAGTTCCTCGTATATCCCAATGTTAAAAACCTCAACTTCTTTTCCCGGATTCAGCCCCGCCTCACGGAGCGCTTCGAGAGTTTTTCGATGCGCAGCCGCTCCAAAGGGAATAAAAACCCGTCCTCCCTTTAAATCTGCCACTGTCTTGACATGTGAAAGAAACGGAACTATCGTTCCCACGCGATTATAGATCAGTCTGCCGATTATCCTCCATTTGCCGCCGGCGGCAATGAGCATGCAGGCCGGCTGATCCGCGGTAAAGATTATATCTACAGCTCCGGCCAATGCCGCTTCATTTAACGGACCACCATAACTGAACCCCTTGAATCTTCCGGCCAATCCATGCAACTTCAAAATATTTGAATCTTTGAGAATTACTGCGAGTTGTCCCTGAGTTGCCCAGCTTGTCTGCCACCCTACATTTATCTCACTCTCCGGAAAGGCCGGCTGAAGCTCCAGCCAAAGGATCACCAAGACAAGAAAAACGATTCTTTTAAACACCCCGACCTCCTCAATAACAAGATTGGGAAAAAGGTTAGAAGAAAAATACAGAATGTATTATATCAAACTAAAGCTAAACAAGTAAACAAACTTAAGGAGCTACTTATCATACTTTTCCCAGATGTAGGGGGCATCACCGGTGGAGACATAGAACTTGAACCTCGCCTTAAGTCTGGCCGTTGATTCCAACCCCATCGCGAACAGTAAATACGGCAGCATCCGGGGATTTTCGAGCAAGTAAGCAATACTGCGTTTAAGAACCATAACCGTGTCCATACTGGCCGCTTCATAACCAGTTCTTTTTCTTACGTCAAGATGAGCCCAAAAAATGCGAACCCTCTGACAAAAGAGATCCCTGAGAGTGGTCGGACATTTATTCCGAACTATTGCTTCCGGTTGGTAAACGAGGCTTAACCCTTCTTTTTTCAAAACAGCCTCGAGAAATACTTCATCCGCGGCACAGTTATACGGCAAATACTGCTGCGGCCGGCGGAAAGCTACAGCCTCTCCCAATTTAGGGCGTATCAGATTGACCAAATGGTGCAGCTGCCAGATTATCTGATTCATCCTGTCCATAAAAAAACTACCGGTAGTCACGGGAATCGGACGGGCTCCGGTCATGCCCACAAAAGGGTCCATGGTCAACGGCTGCACTAACTTTCTCAAACAGCCCTGTTCCAGCTTGAGATCCGAACATAACATTATCAGAACATCCCCTTCAGCTTCATTTAGAAACAGATTTATCGCGGACGCCTTCCCTTCCCGGCGGGACTGTTTGATTATCCTGACCCTATCCCAGGCAGCGCCCCGGACAGAGCTCTGAATTATCTGTTCCGAATCATCATTACAGCCGCTGAGAATGAATATCAGTTCCTGAAAATAGATATCCTGAGCCTTGATGCTTTCTATCAGCTCCTTCAGCCGCTCGGCTTCATTATGCACAGGCACCCCGATACTCAACCGGACCTTTTCGCCGATTTCTTTAAGAAGCGTTGGAACTTCCATCTTCAATTCGCGATCAGTCAACTTTTCCTCCTCATCAGAATCGATAACGCTGCCGTTCGCCGGGAACCCACCATTCGATTATATTGTGCTCGATTCCGGCTGGCGCGACTTTAATCCCCTGGAACCGGTTATGCAGGATCGGCAGACTGTCCGCGGTAAACAGAAACAGACAAGGCTGCTCCTCGTAGATAATCTCATGAATCCGGTTGTAGATCTTCCGGCGTTCTTCCTGGTCAAAGACCATCCTTCCCTGAATAAGCAGTTCATCCACCTCCGGATTGTTGAAGCCCATAAAGTTCAGCTGTCCCTGTCCGGTCTTACTTGAATGCCAGATATCGTACACATCCGGATCAGGAGTAAGCGACCAACCCAGGAGAACAGCGTCAAATTTATGCTTATCCACAAATTCACTTATAAACGCGCTCCATTCAATAACCTTTATTTTCACTCGGACTCCGACATCAGCCAGCCGCTTCTGAATTATCTCTGCCGCGCGTTTTCTGTCTTCATTCCCCTGATTCGTAATTATCGTGAACTCAAACTCTTTTCCGTCTTTTTCCAGCCAGCCTTCCCGGTTTTTCGTCCAACCGGCTTTCGAAAAAAGAAGCCCGGCCCTCTCTGGATCATAAGGAACCGGCTTAACCTCCTGATTATAGGCCCAGGACCGCGGGGCAAACGGTCCGGTGCATTGCGAACCCAACCCCAGAAGCACCCCGGAGATGATCTCTTGCTTGTCCACCGCGTAATTTATCGCCTGACGGATCCGCTGATCCTGAAACAGCGGACGTCGCAGATTATACCCCAAATAGGTGTAATTAAACCCCTGATATCGGAATTTTCGAAAATTATCGCGGAAAAAATCATTATCAGTCTGACGCTGATACTGAAGACTGGACAGCCCCATGTAATCTATCCCCAAATTCTGCAATTCAAGGAACATGGTCGCCGGATCAGGGATAACCCGAAAAAAATAACGTTTCAATTTGGGTGGTCCTTCAAAGTATTCCGGATTAGCAATGAGTTCTATTATTTCCTGAGTATTCCAACGGCGGAACATGTAGGGACCGGTCCCGATCGGAGCGCGGGAAAAAGAGATCTGGTTAAGATCTTCTGAAGCCAGCAAATGTTTCGGCATTACCCCCATCCCCCAACTGGCCAGGGCTGGAACGAACGATTCAGGGTAAGTTACACTAACGGTAAAATCATCAATAACTTCAAACTTTTCAACCCGTTCAAAATCAGAACTGTAAGGAGTACGAACCTGGGGATCAATAAGCTTTTGATAGGTAAATTCAACGTCAGCGGCGGTAAACGGCATTCCGTCATGCCATTTAACCCCTCGCCGAAGATGAAAGATTATCCGACGCCCATCTTCCTCGATCTCCCAGCTTTCGGCCAGGTCACCCTTAAGTATCAAATCCTTATCATACTTAACCAGGCCGTTATAAATCAGTCCGCAAACATTACTGGAAGCGCTGTCTGAAGCAAGAATCGGGATAAGGA
>JAGYOO010000159.1 GCA_018399295.1 Candidatus Omnitrophota bacterium
CTCATATAGCTATGGAGAAAATAGTAAGAGATGGTAGGAAAGCTTATGATTTTAAAGGAAGCGTTGGGGCAGGGGCATTATTGGATTACGTTTATTTTTTTAGCTGCCCTGGCGGTTATTTTTATCGGTATGGCGCGAATTTTTATTTCAATGACGTATGGCAGAGTTTCAATTGAAGAAAACATTCCGCAAGGTTCCCGGCAGGGAAAATTTTTCTGGCGGACACTTGTTCCGGGGGTGTTTTTCGTTCTGGCGGTATGGATGGGGATGTATTTCCCGTCCTGGTTTTCCAGTGCCTTAGAGGCCGCGGCCAAAGGACTGAGGGGAGTCTGATGATGGATCCTTCCTTAAGAATACATAATTGTCAGGCCGTGGATTTGCGGAGTGTTATTCAATTACCGTTTGAGGCGTTTCGCGGGCTGGCGGTTAAAGAAATCCAGGCGGGGGCGCGGGTTGTTTCCTTCCAGGGGCAGCCAAACGCAAACGGAACAGTGCTTCTTACTCTTGTTCTGGCTTATGATCGGGATGGATATTTAACCGCCTTCTCTACTGTGGTTAAAGATGCCTATCCGTCGTTAACGGTTCAGATGCCCCAGGTTCATTTGTTTGAACGGGAAATCTTTGAGCAGTGGGGAGTGCGCTCTGTTGGACATCCCTGGCTTAAGCCGGTGAGATCCCACTCTCTTTTAGAAACGGGTCCTGATAACGTTGCCAACCGGGGAAGGGGTTCGGCGGCTGCGGGTTTTTTTAAAGTTGAGGGAGAAGAGGTTCATGAAGTCGCTGTCGGGCCGGTGCACGCGGGGATTATCGAGCCTGGACATTTTCGGTTTCAATGTCATGGCGAAGAGGTGTTTCATCTTGAGATCTCTTTAGGCTACCAGCATCGGGGGATTGAGGGAGCATTAATCGGTGGGCCTGACAAGCGAACGATCCATTATATGGAAACTCTGGCGGGGGATACGACGATCGGGCATTCATTAGCGTATTGCCAGGCAATTGAGGGCTTATCTGACTGTAATGTTTCGTTAAGAGTAGCGGCGCTGCGGGCTATTATGCTTGAATTAGAACGTTTAGCTAACCATACGGGTGATTTAGGCGCGCTGGCCGCGGATGTCGGCTATTTGCCAACAGCAGCGTATTGCGGACGGCTGAGAGGGGATTTTTTGAATATGACCGCTCTTATTTGCGGGAATCGTTTTGGCCGGAACATGATTCGTTCGGGATGCGTCCGGTTTGACTTAAACGCCGGCAGGATTAAAGAATTAAAGGCCCGACTTACGGATGTGTTTTCAGATGTTCAAAATGCTGTTTCACTTCTCTGGAGTTCTTCGTTAGTCGTCGATCGGTTTGACGAAATAGGCATCGTGACAAAACAGACAGCGTTGGAGTTGGGATTGGTGGGGGTCGCCGCGCGGGCAAGCGGTATTGAGAGGGATGTTCGATTTGATTTTCCCGCGGGAGCGTTTAGATTTACTCAGGTGCCTTTGTCGACATATCCCTCGGGTGATGTGTTCGCGCGGGCTTTTGTCCGGTGGCTTGAAATACAGCGGTCGGTGGCATTTGTTCTGGAGCAGCTTAATAATCTGCCCGAAGGGAAAATAAGCGCCTCTGTGCCGGCGATTAAAGGCGAGAAGATGATTGTTTCCCTGGTCGAGGGATGGCGCGGAGAAATTTGTCATGTTGTCTGGACGGATAAGAACGGCAGGATAGATCAATATAAGGTCATTGATCCGTCGTTTCATAATTGGATGGGATTAGCTGTCGCGCTTCGGGGGGAAGAGATTTCTGATTTTCCGATATGCAATAAAAGTTTCAATTTGTCATACTGCGGGCATGACCTTTAAAGGGAAGCGGGGGCGCAATGATTAAAACATTATACGCGAGAATAAAGCAGGGCTACAGAACAATGCCGTTTCCGGCTAAAAACGCGGCGTTGCCGGAAAGATTTTTAGGGCTGCCCCGTGTTTCGGCGGGGGTTTGCAAAGAAGATGGCAGGAAGTGCAAGGCGGTTTGCCCGGTCGGCGCGATCGATCAAGTGAATGACGTTCTTACGCTTGATCTGGGGAAATGCCTTTTTTGCGGGGAATGTCAAAACGCGTGTTCACCGCAAGTGATAACTTTTTCCCGTGAATATCGTTTAGCCGCTCGAGAAAGAAAAAACCTGATTCTTTCAGGTGTTCCGGATAAATATGAACGTGATATCAGAAAAAAGGTAAAGCATATTTTCAGGCGGTCGTTAAAACTGCGCCAGGTCAGCGCGGGCGGATGCAATGCCTGTGAGTCGGACATAAACGTTTTGAATACATTAAGCTTTGACCTGGCCCGGTTTGGGATTCAGTTTGTTGCCTCTCCCCGGCACGCGGATGGAATTGTGGTGACTGGTCCGGTGACGTCAAATATGAGACTGGCGCTGGAAAAAACATATAAAGCGATATTAGCTCCTAAGCTTGTTATCGCGGTAGGCGCGTGCGCGATTTCGGGCGGTCCGTATATTGATCACAAACAAGCTAATAACGGGATCGATTCTATTCTTCCCGTTGATCTGTATATCCCGGGTTGCCCGCCGCATCCCTTAACGATATTAGATGGACTGTTGACTGTTATGGGGCGGTTAGAATCCAGAGTCACGCGGGAGTAACTGGCGGGACTTCGGGGGGGCAATCGGTGCTTTCTTATAATCCTTTATCTTTCATCTGCTTCAGTATTTTCTTGATGTGCTTGCCGAACTTCCGGTCTTTCTTTCTTTTTTCGTAGTCGGTCATGGTGTAGTATTCGGTTTCCTTTTTAAGTTTTCCGTAATGTGTCAGTTTCTGCTCATCGATTTTTTTGTCCCGAACCGCCTCTCGCACGGCACAGCCTGGTTCATGGGTATGGGTGCAGTCTGAATATCGGCACCTTTGGGCTGTGTCGGCTATCTCATCGAATACGTCCTGGACGCCAAGGGCCGCGTCCGCGATCCCGACCTCGCGGATCCCCGGGTTATCGATCACTATCCCGCCGCTTTTCAGGATATAGAGCTGTCTTGTGGTGGTGGTATGTTTTCCGCGGCCTGAGGCCAGGCTGATCTCTTTTGTTCTGATGCGGTCATCTCCCAGCAATCTATTTATAAGCGAGGATTTTCCCGCGCCGGAGGAGCCGAGAAAGCAGTAGGTTTTTCCCGGTTGGATGCTGTCGGCCAATCCCGCGATTCCGGTTTCGGTTTTTGTGGAGGTGGTGAGGACAGGGGTATCTGGGAACCGTTCGCGCAGCTGGCGGATCTTCAGGTCCAGTTCGTCGAAAGAGATAAGGTCGGTCTTGTTCAGCACGACGGCGGCGCTGATCTCGGCGTCCCGGGCCAGGACCAGGTATCTTTCCAAGCGGTTGAGGTTGTAGTCCCGGTCAACAGCCTCAACAATAAAGGCCTTGTCCAGGTTCGCGGCAATGACCTGGATCTCCTGTTTATCGCTGTATTTTCTCTTTAAAAGTGTTTTCCGCGGCAGGGTGGTCTCGATGATCGCGGTTTTTTTATCAACTTCTGTTATCGCGACCCAATCGCCCACTGCCGGATAGTCTTCTCTGGCTGATGCCTGGAATTGCAACCGGCCGGTTATTTTTGCTGTAAGTTCTCCGGTTTTGCCCGTTACCTTATAGGACGCCCTGTGCTCGGCAATAACCCGGGCCGGAGTTAGCTCGGGGCGCGAGGGATCAAGGCTGGATTCGAAAAAGGCATCATAGCCCAGGTCTTTCAGATCGGATCTGTCTTCCATCTCTTTTCCTTTCGAAAAGAGTATAGCGGGTTGGATGTTGATTTGCAAGAATCGAGTGAGGAGGCTTATAAGTAGAGAGTAGAGAGAGCAGAGAAGAAGGCGCGGAAGCATTGCTATGAGCTATGTAGACGAAGCTGATAAGCTCATGGGATCATAAGCTTATGGCAACAGCGTATAGCTCATGGGCTGGATCCAACTTGCGAAGTTGGGTTTTTTTGTTGCAAGATTGGAATGAGGAAGGCCCTTTTCTCTTGTCATTAACTCATCTCAGGTTTAGAATCAGGATTAGAGCTAAGGGATGAATTTCTTCGGGTTATTCTTAAGAGCTTCTGGAGGGGGAGAATGAAAAAATTTCAGTTTAAAATTGTCTGTGTTTCTGTCGCACTGCTGATGTGCG
>JAGYOO010000016.1 GCA_018399295.1 Candidatus Omnitrophota bacterium
GAACAGCGGCCCGAGGCCGATCCGTTTATCTGGTACGTTAAACACCGGATCAAAACATTCGAACATTATTGGATCCGGCATACCCGCAGCTTTCAAAACAGGAGAAGACGATGATCAAAAGAATCGCTTTAATCGTCAATCCCGGCGCCGGCCGGGCCTACCCGATCTTACATACCGTAAACCGGATCCTGACTGCCCGCGGAATAGACTGGGATATCTTTGTAACCAAAAACAGCGGTGAAGCTTTCCACCTGGCTGAAAAAGCGGTCAAACAAAAAGTAGACGCCGTAGCGGTTTACGGCGGAGACGGTACGGTTATCGAGGCTGCCTCCGGGCTTCTGTTCAGCGAAGTTCCTCTGGTCATCCTGCCCGGAGGAACAGGAAATGTCTTTGCCTCTGAACTGAGAATTCCATCTGACCCCGGGGCCGCGCTTGAACATCTACTGACTTCTGAACCGGATATCAGAAAAATCGATGTCGGGCAATTCGATAACCAACACTTCATTTTACGCGCGAGTTTCGGTTTTGAGGCAGTGATGATGAAGAAAGCACCGCGAACGGCAAAAGACAATTTGGGGAAATTCGCCTATTTAATCTCAGTGTTAAAGGCCCTTCCGGCAACCCGGGAATCCGAGTATCAGTTAACAGTCGACGGAAGGACGGAGATCCTCTCCGGCCTCTCCTGCGTTATCGCTAATTCCGGAAATCTCGGCATTCCAGGACTGTCCCTTCTCCCGGGAATTCAGGTCGACGACGGAGTGCTTGACGCTATTATCATCAAACGCCCCGGCATGGATATCTTACAGGCCGATGAAACCGACCTGAACAGTAAATTGATGGAACACCGGCAGGGCCGGGAAATAACCGTGCGGATAAAGCCCGCGCCTCAGGATATCCAGATCGATGGAGAACTGATAACCAACCAAGCCGAACTCAGGACCCGCGTTACCGCGGGCGCCCTGCGGGTCATTGTCGGAAAACCAGAAGAATAAAATGCCGCTCCATCAATACCGAGAAAAAAGAGACTTTTCCCAAACCCCTGAACCTGAGCCGACCCGGCGCGACGAGGATTCCGGTAACCTTCGGTTCGTAGTGCAGAAACACGCTGCCACCAATCTGCATTACGACCTGCGGCTGGAGGCTGAAGGCATTTTGAAAAGCTGGGCCATTCCCAAGGGCCCTTCACTGAATCCGGGGGTAAAACGGCTGGCCATAATGGTAGAGGACCATCCTCTTTCCTATTTCCGATTTGAGGGCGTTATCCCGGCAGGTAATTACGGCGCGGGCACGGTTATGGTCTGGGACCTGGGGAATTACTGCCTGGCCGGCCCGGAATCCAGTGTCAGCGCTTGTCTGCGTAAAGGACATCTGAACATTGTTCTGCAGGGCAGAAAACTTAACGGAGGGTTTACCCTGATTCGCCATAAACAGGATGACTCTCAGACAAAAAACGCCTGGCTGCTGATCAAAAATTCCGATAACAAAACAGCGCGGGAAGATGTTCTGGTGAAAAGCCGGTCGGCCCTTTCCAACCGGTCGATGGAAGAAATCCAGGCGGCGGCAAAGATCTCTCCTCACCCCGTTGCGACCGGTTTTCCTCGTGACATAAGACCGATGCTGGCAACCCTGGCCGAAGAACCGGTTGACGGAAAAGACTGGGTCTTTGAGGTAAAATGGGATGGTTACCGCTGTCTGGCATTCATTGAAAACAAGGCAGTGACCCTGCTCTCCCGGAACGGACAGCCTTTCAACCAAAAATTCCCGGAGATATCCTCCGCCCTGTCAGGACACCGGCTGAACGCGGTCTTTGACGGCGAGATCACAGCACTGGATAAAGAAGGCCGCTCAAGTTTTCAGCTGCTTCAGAACTACCTTAAGACCGGCCGGGGGAATCTGGTCTATTATATCTTCGATCTTCTTTATCTGGAAGACCGGTCACTAATCGGACTGCCCCTGATTGACAGAAAAAACCTGCTTCAATCGATTATCCCGGATTCAGACAGAATAAAATTCAGCGGACATGTGCCGACCGAAGGCCGGCGCTTTTTTGAAACCACGGCCGCCGCCGGGATTGAAGGCATCGTTGCCAAACGAATCGACTCCCGCTATGAACCCGGAAAAAGAAGTAAAGCCTGGCTGAAGATCAAGGCCAGAAAACAGCAGAAAACTGTAATCGGAGGATTCACAGAACCGCGCGGCGGGCGAAGATGGTTCGGCGCACTGCTGTTGGGAGTATTTGACGATCAGCAGGGGCTTACCTACGTCGGCCATGTCGGCGCCGGCTTCAGCGATACGTTGCTGGAAGAGATTTACACCAGGCTGTGCACCCCCTGATCGTTAGTGAATCCCCGTTCCTGAACCCGCCCCAGACGAACGCGCCGGCAACCTGGGTAAGGCCTGAACTGGTCTGCGAGGTCCGATTCACGGAATGGACTAACGATAAATTAATGCGCCACCCCTCATTCCTCGGACTGCGCGAAGACATCAGCGCGGCCGAGGTCCGGCGCGAGGTGCCCGTCCGGCACCCGCGTCTTCCCAAACCAGTCCCGACGGCCCGAACGGGCCTGACCAATCCGGAAAAGATCTTCTGGCCTGAAAGCGGATACACCAAAGCCGATCTGTTTAATTATTATTCCCGGATAGCCCCGTTCATCCTCCCCTATCTTAAAGACCGGATCCAGACTTTGAACCGTTACCCGAACGGGATAAACGGAGAGAGCTTTTATCAAAAAAATGTCAGCGTTTCGGACTGGATAACCACGTTCAGGATCCGGTCAGAGTCCGAGGACCGGGCCGTCAATTATCTGGTCTGCCAGAATAAAGACACCCTGCTTTACCTGGCAAACCTTGGCTGCATTGAATTGCACGTAAGCAGCGCGCGGATCCGGAACCCGCGAAACCCCGATCATATCGTAATTGATCTGGACCCCCTGGAAATACCCTTTACTGAGGTGGTAAAAACCGCGCTTACCGTACACAAAATTCTTCAATCAGTGGGGGTGGAAAGCTTTTGCAAGACCTCCGGAGCAACCGGCCACAGCGTCTCCGCCAGTATTCGCCCCAGACACTGATGATCCTCTTTAAGGAGTTTTTCCAAAAACATTAATTAATCCTTCCGGCAACCCAGCTATCGACTCCAGCGGCTGAACTCACCTGCCCGCTTATCGATCCCTGGTGAATAAAACCTTCGAACCAGCGCACAATAAACCCTTCTTCATTCGGAGAAGTTGCCGCGAAACGAACACGGGTACCTTCAATAACCGCCTGTTCAACCATCAGCCGACCGTCAGGTCCGCTGATCATGCCACCGGCTTTTTGAAATTTCTGGCAGAGCCAGAGAACCATGGGGAATTCATTCTCTTCTCTTTGAATCGTCATCCTCCAAATTCCTTCAATCCTCGCCGGTACCTTCCAGCTGAATAATAACCCGTCTTTCCCCTCATATATCCCGTCCGGCTCCCAAAGCCCCAAGGCCACGCCACGACTGATTATCCGACTGCCCGCGCGCGGTTCTTCCTCCAACCGGGACCGAAGCGCATCATCCGGAGGAAAATCCAGGAGAATCAGGCTCGCCTTTTCCAAGGACAGTCTTTCCAGCGGCCGGCCTGAGAACAATCGTCTCTGCCGGATCTTATTATTTCTACTTTTAATCATAAAAGCATTTACGAAAATTCCTTTCGGAACCTTATTCAACTCATAAACCACTTCCTTCGGACGCAGAAGATCGTTCAATGCTGGATCAATATCAGCAGCCATAACCACTGAACCCGTAAACAGGCACAGAAGAAGCGGAATCATCCCCGGTAACATCCGACTTCTCAACCTCATCTTTCCCCTCATTTCTTTTTAAAAGATCAATTGATTAAAATAATCCGGTTGTTAACCGGATTTTCCGTCTGATCTTTTTTTTCTTCTCTTGCGGAATCCAACTCAACGATCTTTTGCTTCACATCAATCCGGGTCCTGTATCCGCCCTCGCCGGCCGGGCCCTTATCAATAATTCCCCGTGAGTTATCCACCAGGGAGGAACGGCTACCGGCCGGTTCCGGTCTCTTCCGATATTTTTCGCCTCTTCCCCTTGCGGTAAATGATCGCTGCATACTTATCCTTTGCATCATATCCCGGTAGTGATAATTGTTCCAAACCATCACCTGGATAAAAAAATTAATCATAAACATGGATGACAGCATCAGCACCAGAGCGTTTCTCACGATTTTCCTACCTGCTTTTCTTTCGAGCCATGAAAAATCCGGTTGCCGCGAAAATCGCCGCAAGAACGCCGGAAAACGCGAACGGCCGTTTTCCGATTCTTTGCGAAAGCCCTTTCCTCATCTTCACCTCTGTTTCCCGCGCGGTGCGGGGTGTTTCTGCCGCCAGTTCGCGCCAGCGCTTAAACCGGGAAACCGGGTATTTCATCTCCCCTTTTTTTTCTTCCGCTTTCCTGGCTAAAACCTTAAGACTTCCCTGGATCTTTCCCATTATCTTCTTCCTTTCGTCTTAGACGTTTCCTCTAAAAACTCTTCGTCCCGGCAACAGTCCATCGAACAGAAATATCGGTCGTTTTTTTTATACGCCCTGGCCATCGGGACAGCGATGCCACAACCGGAACAGGAAATCATTTTTCTGGCTCTTTTCTCAGCTAACTTCATTTCAACACTCCTTTTTTCATCTTCAGGCTTAGTTCTATTTTAAATTCCGGATAGTTGATTAAGAACCCGGAGATTCCGCTTTTTTTTGATTTTCATACACTAGCCTTTTTTCTTTTTCCGGCCGCCCCGACGGAAAAACCGGGATAAGGGAAATGCCTCGTATTCCACGTTTTCTCCTGACAGCGGACGGAATCCGAGCACGCTCATATAAAGCCGGGTACTGGAGACCCGGGGCACCTTTTCGCGGATCTCTCCAAACCGGCGAGAAAGAAAGGCATTTGCCAGGAACCGCATACCGGCAGAGAGGATGAACAGCCCGTAAAGAGATTCCCCGAGCAGCGGAGGCAGCCGGCTGGAAAGAAACCCTCCCAGGGTCGCTCCAATAAACACCCCGGCCCCATTGAGCAGATTGTAATAGGCGAGTACGGGCATCCGCTGATGCGGACTAACCGACTCATAGATAAAGTTTGTAGTACAGAGATTAAATCCGCTGGAAAGAAAACCGGACAAGGCCTCCACGGCCATGAATTCAAGCGGGTGCCGGGCCAGAATCCACAGCAGCGGTATCAGGGGCAGAAGCAACCCGGTATTCTTGATAACCGGCACATTCCCGACCGCGTCCGCGTGCCGGCCCCAGATCGGAAACGCTATCAGTCCGGTAACCGTAAATGCCAGGTGAACTGAAGAATAGGATATATAACTGAAATCAAGCTGCCGCAGCATAAATACGTTAAAAAACGGGCTGGCTAACTGGGTGGCGGCCGTAAAACTGATAATGTAAAACAGGAACTTGAGAAAATTACTTTTTTTAAATATCCGGATAAACTTAAAAAAGGAAAAAGGCTTTTTCGCCTCCGGATGATAGATCGGCACCTCGACCATCCTTTTCATGTAAACAAAAGAAAGCAGCCGCAGCAGGGTCGCGATACCGAACAGGATCATAAAGCCGACAAGCGGCGATATTTTTTCAGTTATCTGCAGCAGCCCTCCCCAGAAGATAACGGACACGATACCTGCGATACTGGTAAACCTCGAACGCCATCCGAAAAACCGGCCACGCTGATCTGCGGGAAGATAATCGCTGACCATGCTCCCCCAGGGCGGCCCCATCAATCCTCCGAAAACCGTAAACAGGCTTACCACTCCGATATAAATAAAGATCCGACCCGGGATCCTCGACACCGCCAGGAGCGTAATCAGGGCCAAACAGAAAGTCTGCACCAGGACCGCGGTAACGATAAGCCGGTGCCGGCCGCCGAAAATCTCCACCGATTTGACCACGATCAGGCGCGACAGAGAAGACAGAAGAGAGGGAATCGATACCAACAGACCGATGTGACGATTGGCCGCGCCGATAAACAGCGCGAACGGTATAAGGTAATAATCAAAAACCTTAATTACCGCTTCCGCGACCACGCCTTCTTTTAAACTGTTGCGCAGGCTGTCACGTACAGGTTTCGGAAGTGAAGAACTTATTACTTCACGCATTATCTAATTCGCGGACAAACTCGTTTTCCGGCAAAAAAGCCGGCCTCACCGGCTTAATTCCAAAACCCCGGGAAGAACGCGAAATTCGGCTCCGACCCTCAGTCTCTTTCAAAAGACCGATTGCCTCGTTTACCACCCTTGCCGGAGTAACCAGCCGGAGACAATGATGATGTTCCTGAGGGCAGACACTCTTGTAACAGAACTTGCAGGGAACATCCTGGAACAAAACCCGGTTCGGAGTCTTCCAGGGAGTATGCTGGGGATTTGTCAGGGCATACAGCACCACTACCGGGACTTTCAGTGCCGCGGCGAGATGAACCGGCGCGGTGTTATTCGAAATAAGCAATCTCGTCTTGTCGATAAGGGCTGCCAACTCACCCAGCACGAGCACGCCGACCAGGGAAAATACTCCTTCCCTATTGCCATTGACCACTTTTTTTACCAATCCGGCCTCAGGCAGGGTTCCGGTCAGAACCACCGGCATCCCGGTCTTACGCCTTATCATCTTTACTATAGCCGCGAATCCTTCCGCCGGATACCGTCGGGAAAGCGCGCTGGCCCCGGGGTGGACCACAATAAAATCTTTGTCGATTCCGCGTTCAGCCAGTTTTCGTTCCAGCGAACGGCGATGAGAAACGGAAATACGCAGAGAAAGGTCCTCATCAACCGCGGGTGCCCCCAGGGCCGCGACCAGATCCAGCTGGCGTTTCACTTCATGCCGGAGTGTTTTCTCCGGTTCAGACTCAGGCAGCCAATGGCTCAGCAGCTGATAGGGATTTTCCCGACAATGTGCGGCGCGCAGGGGAATCCCGGCCAGATAAGAAAGCAGGGCCGCGGGCAGCGCACTCTGGCTGTAGACAGTAAAGATAACCGCGGCATCAAACCCTCCCCGGCTTAGCTTCTGGATTATCCGCTGTTCCAGCCCGTTGCTTACTCGCGGAGGACAGGATTTTATCCAGGGCGCGGTATAAACAATGGTCTGGTCAATCTCCGGCATCAGCGCCCCCATCTCCCGTCCGGCCTCTGAGGCAAGCAGAGTAAGCCGGCGGCCTGGCAAAGCCTGTTTCAGGGCCCGCAATGCCGGTGAACACATCAACACATCTCCGGCATTATCCAACCGGATACAAAGAATATTTTTCGCGTTGTTCCATGAGATCATCTTCACGGCCAGGAGGTCTCCCGCATCGGAAGCACCATAACCTCCGGGATTACCGTTCCATCCGGTTGACTCAGGACAAACCTTACCGTTCTGGCTACATTCACCGGATCCTGAAGATTATTCGGATCGATATCCGGAAACCGATCCAACAGAAACGGAGTCTTCATTCCTCCGCTCACCACAGCCGTCAGTTTAATGTTGTTTGGTCTTGCTTCCGCGTGCAGGGCATGACTGAATCCAAGCAGGCCCCACTTGCTCGCGTGATACGCCGAGGCATTGGCCCAGGTGCGCTTAGCCGCGGTTGAGGCAATGTTTACGATATGCCCCCGCCCCTGCTCCTTCATCTTTACCATGGCGAATTTAGAGGTCAGGAACGGACCGTAGAGATTAACCTTCATGATCCTCTCCCAATCCCGGGTAGAGATCTCTTCAATCGGAAGGGTCATATCCACGGCCGCGTTATTGATCAAAAAGTCCAGCCGGCCAAACTCACCCCATACGTCATCAATCATCCGGATCACCGCTGCTTCATCAGTCACGTCAAGCACCGCCGCCCTTACGGGCAGGCCCGCCTCACGAACGCTTTTCACGACCGATTCAACAAGTTCCGGCCGGATATCCGCGACAATCGCTGTCACCCCGGCTGCCGCGAGTTCCCTAACAATCGCCTCTCCCAATCCCCGGCCGCCGCCGGTTATCACCGCCACCTTACCTTCCAGTTCACGCGCTGCCGCCATTGTTATCCCTTTCCTTTTTCCTCATCTCCAAGGTTAAAACCTCCCCGCCTCCGGCAACGATTTTTCCGAAGAAACGGAAACAACTGACATTGTCGATTTTAACCGGAAAAGAGGCAATTCCCGGTTTCCCCCTTTTATTGACGGTTCTTCGCTTCACCCGAAAACAGCTTATGCCGGTTTGCTTAGTTTTTGAAACAATTCCGCCGCGCGCTGTCTTCTCCAGGAATGCGAGCGCAGACAGAGGCAATAGAACGCGTGAAGATCCTTAAAAAAAGAGTAAGAGAGAGGGGGGGGGTAGTCCATCGTGGATTCCGTTCGCCAAGCCGGAAAAGCATCAAATAATCTACTCCTTCCTCCGGCTTGCTTATTATCCGGATTGATACAAACCTCGTCGTTTCCGTTATCTGTCTAAAGCATTCAGAATCCGGGAAGATTGGGAAATCGATACCGGCCCGCCTTCCGGCAATCCACGAAAATCACCGCGGATAAATTTTAACGCGTATCTCTCCTCTTCGATCTCCCTCCGCGTCCTCACCCCGAAAAGACGCAGAAGCGGCATCAGCGGCGAGGCACCTTCAATCGCCTGAGCCGCCAAAGACCAAGCTGCTAATAAAGACACCAGGACCATCCGACGCCGCCCGAATATTCTGGATCCGACAACCCCCAACAGCATAAGGGCCGCGGCATCAGCCTGCACTACCCTGTCCGTGTCCCATTCCTGATCCAACTGATATAATCTTCTTTCAATAGCATCGCTTCCCGCGTCCGCGTAACGGGCGATCTCCGCCTCAGTCCAATTTCGGATTCTGGCGCTAAACGGAGTATGAGCGAAAAGCTTCTCTCCGGAAAGCGCCAGAAGGGTTTTTAACTGAATATACCTTCCGTCTTCCTCCAGCATCATCCGCAGAAATTCCGAGTCATTTTTCGCTGCCTCGGTCAAAGTATCCAAAGCCTGCCTGATCTCCTGATTATTATCCAGAGTCATCTGATGGTCTCCCTGCTTACCGGAAAACTTCCCGGAAGATATCTTCCGGGAAGTACCGGTAATAAGTTCAGCTTCTTTTCGCCAATCGTCCTACTTCAAAAAGGATATACAGCGCCGAAAGACCGACAAGGATATACACCGAGCGGGCCAGGACAGTCATCTCTCCGAATACCGCGGCAACGATATTAATCCGGAATATTCCGATCAGCGCCCAGTTAATGCCTCCAATAATAATCAGTGCCATGGTAATCCAATCCAGCGTATTTAGCTTAACCATTCCCGAACCTCCTTTTTTAAATACAATTCTGTTATACAACACCCTGAAAGTACTGCAGATGAGCAATGAAGTAAATTGGTTTTCTCGCCTTTTTTCTAACCTGTTTTCCTGCGCAGATCATCTTCAGAACTGCCGTTCAGGACGGAGAAATCAAGAGAAAACGTGGAGAAGTGCAAAAAAATAGTTGACAATAGTTAATGATGAACTTAAAATACATATTGTATAGAGGAACACAAGCCGAAAGGGACCTAATGAAGAAACAGGAATTCATCGTCAACCTGACTCGGAAACTTAATCGTCTCATGCTGCTGTCTCAGATCGAGTTTTCCACAAAGGCTAACCATGCTATCACTGATGATCTTACCCATTCACAGGTCCTCTATCTGCAGTTTGTAAGCCTGCTCGAACTTCCCACGGTCGGACAGCTTGCCGAGGTTCTCGGATCAACCGCCAGTTTTGCCAGCCGTCTGACTACTGAGCTGGAAAATCTGGGGATGGTAATCCGGGTACACAAGATCGGTTTCCGTAAGGAAGTATTTGTCCAGTTGACGGAAAAAGGAATTGAAGTGGTCAGACAGGTCGAGGAATTTGATATTCAGAAACGGATTGGCCTGTTGAATATGGTGGATAAGAACTTTGGAATCCAAAAAGTAAAGGTAATCGACAAGATCGTCGACCACCTTATTTCTTTAATACACGGTAACCCATTAAACCAAAACCCGCCAGCCCCCGCCCTGCGAGCGGAGTTTCTGCCCCGGTTGGATAATAAATAGGCAGAAGTCTCTGGGAAAGGATTCCACCGGTTTTCCCAAGATTCTGGGGGGAGAGTCAGAAGGATAAACCGGTCAGAAAAAGGATTTTCTGAGACTTCCGCCTGCTAAAATTACAGCTGATTCATAAACTGTTCCATAGCAACCGTACCACAGTTTAACAAAGTTTGCAAATCCTCCTCGGTAAAGTGCCCACCGACGGTCAGGACTCGTTTCGGGATACGCCAGCCCACTTCCCGGAACGAGTCCTGTTTTTTATCGCATCCGCAACTCCTTTACCACAATCTCTTCCGCCTTGATCCAGTCATCCAGTTCATGTCCCGGCTGGCAGCCCCGATCTTCACACAGCTCCCGCGCCCTTACCCGGACCAGCTCTTCAATGTCCCGGTCACGCAGATACATCGGCTTGCCGTAATAGTCAAACAGGATCCGTTCGTACTCGGAAGTCACCGGCTGGGAGCGGTCAAATCCGGGGGCATGCCTTATCCTCTCCCGATCCAGTGAAACGTTGATATTGCTTTCCATCCAGTTTATGTTTTCCACCCAGCGGGGTGAAATAAGCACGTTTTTACCCGGAAGAAAATCGCGGGTATTTACGACCAGGTACCGTACCACCCAGTCCTGGTCATCAATCATAAAGTCTTCGACATGACCAACGCTTCCATCTCCGGTCTGGACATGATACCCCGCCAGTTCCGAGGTGCTTACCAGATGCCGTTCCTCGGGCTGCCCCTCAGCAGACTGCCAGGCCCGCACCTGTGAAACATTATTCCAACCGTAATAATCGTTTATCATTTCAGCATTCTGCCGCGTTATCGGTTGTTCGGCATCAACGTCCGGACTGTTCACCAGCGTACTCCGGCTCAGATTTACCTCGATTTTTTTCTCATCTTCGTCTATCGATTTTATCGAAGACGGAGATAACAAAACCTGTTTACGATTGAAAAATCCACTGGTATCGATCACCAGATAACTTATCCCATATCCGATCTCATCAAAAAAAAATTTAACTACCTGTCCGATATCTCCGTCACTCGCCCTTATCCCATAATGGCGAAATTCGCTTTCTGATCTTATCATTTTAATCCTCCCTTTTTAGATAAAAGCCGTCTCTCCTGTTTTATAATTATTCTATGACCTATCCGACTCCGGACAAGGGACAGCATCTCCTTTTTTCTAATTCCCGTCCGCTTTGCTCCTGATAATTCCTTGACCGGAAAACATTTATTGGATTATAATTCTACAAAACCCAGTACTTACATGAGGAGATCGAAATGAAAAAATATTTTCAGCGGGCCGCCCCCGCTCTTCTTAGAGCCTCACTGTTCCCCTCCGGACTGCTTCTCTCGGCCGTAATCCTGTACATCCTATACCGGGCCCGGATCGCGCCGGATATTTCACCCGCGCTTGAACAGGAATTAAGAAAGTACATTATCACCGGATTTACCCTCTGCTCCGGATATCTTATCCATAAAGTTACGAAAGGAATGTTTGACTGGTACCGGGAATTCATCTCCCGCCGCGCGTCGGTACATACCGACGATCTGCTTCTTCCCCTGATTAGCCGCGCCGCGTTAATCCTTATCTGGATCTGCGTTTTGTTGGTAATCCTCCCGCTTTACGGAATAAACATCACCGCCCTGGTGGCCCTGCTGGGAGTAGGTTCCCTGGCTGTTTCTCTGGCAGCCCAGGATACTGTTGCCAATATAATCGCCGGCTTTCTGATCATAATCGACCGCCCGTTCCACCGCGGTGACCGGATAAAGCTTCCCTCGGGAGAAATCGTCGAGGTACTGAACATCGGTATCCGCCGCTCCCGGTTCCTTCTTGCCGAAGAAAAGGCGATCGTCATTGTTCCGAATCTTGATCTAAGCCGGAACAAGATCGTTAATTATACTTATGCCGGAGAGCAACCGGAAGGGGAAGATACTTCTCTTTAACACCGTTTCCCGTCTTTACCCCTGCCTACCAGGCCCTTAATTCTCCGAACCAGAGCCGAAACCGGGTCAGATTATTCTTATCTTCGTCACTCTCCGGAAGCCATTGATAGCCTTCCGGAGGAGTCGGCAAAATAAATTTTTCGTCTTTTTCAATCCAGATACCCCTCTCAACACAGCTCCGGAAATTACACTCTGAATCCGGAAACTGCTGCCAAAATTCCGGATTCAGCGGATAACGAGGCAGCTTTACTTTTCTAAACTGATCTCTCTCAGTGTACCTCATCTGTTTATCTCCCCTTTTTGTGACTTTTAACTTTGTTTCTACACGCGTAATAATAATGGATTAAGGAGACTCTTTGAATTGCCTGATTCTTCTTTTTGCTGATGCCTTTCCCTGTCTTGCCTGTTACTGTTCCGCTTTCAGCCGGAAAAAGTCAATAACCCCGGTCCAGAAGAGCCCGAGCGCGAATCCACCAACTACATCGCTTAACCAATGGACTCCCAGATAGATCCTGGTAAAACCGGTCAGAATAATCATAAAAACACAGACCATCAACGTCACGATCCGCTGCCTTTGAGATAACAAACCGGCCGGTCAGCACCCACAGCATATAAAAAAACACCAGTCCCACTGTACTGTGCGCGCTGGGAAAACTAAGCCCATCGGCCGCGCGGATCATGAACTCCACGGGCCGGGGCCGGGCAAACAAAATCTTGATCAGAGAAACAAGAAACAGCAAGCCGATAACAGCCGCGTTGAAAAATAATATCAGACAAACTCGTATTTTCCGCAAGAATAATCCGCTGAGAACCGTCATCAACACCAGAGACGCGGGATCAAGCGCGATTGTTGCCGCGGTAA
>JAGYOO010000160.1 GCA_018399295.1 Candidatus Omnitrophota bacterium
CGCTGCAGCGATGGATGCCGGATGTAAAGGAGAGAATCCTGTTTATCTTCGGTCCGCCGCGTATGGTTCAGGCGATGAAAGAGGTCTGTCTGGCCGGAGGATGTCGGAGTGAGAATGTGAAGACTGAGCAGTTTCTGGGATACTGATTAGCTCGTAAGCTCATAAGCTCATGAGCTCATGAGCAGACATAAGACAGAAGGCAGAAGACGGAAGACGGAAGACGGAAGACAGAAGATAGAAGACGGACAAAGACAGAAGATAAGAGACGAAAAATTTAACCACAGAGAACAAAAGCTTATCAGTAGAGAGTAGAGAGAGCAGTAAGAATGATCAAGAACCAAATTACAATTTCCAAATAATAACCAAAAACCAAAAGCACAAT
Organism: Candidatus Omnitrophota bacterium; assembly: GCA_018399295.1. GTDB lineage: Bacteria > Omnitrophota > Gorgyraeia > B26-G9 > B26-G9 > M55B170. The sequence goes on from JAGYOO010000160.1 coordinate 383, forward strand.
AACCAAACAAAAATAAAATTTGATTATATTGATTAAAGTTTCCTGCCTGCCGCAGGCAGGGATTAAACTGATTATTGAAAAATAACATTTGGTGATTGTGTTTGATTGAGGTTTGAGATTTGGAGTTTGGAATTTATTTGGAAATTGATGCTTGGTGATTGGTTATTCGCGAAGCGGTTGGTGCAGGGGTATTGTTAAACAGAGTCTCCTGGTTTTCGGGCGAAAACTGGATAGGTGGAGACAATTCGGTTGACTTATAGAAAGGGGTTTTGGGATGGCTTTGGAATTGACGTCGGTAAATTTTAGTCAGGAAGTTAAGAACTCGGATAAACCGGTGCTGGTGGATTTCTGGGCGGCCTGGTGCGGGCCTTGCCGGATGCTGACTCCGGTAATGGAGGAGCTTTCCCATGAGCTGGAGGGAAAGGTCAAGGTGTGTAAACTTAACGTGGATGAGGCCCCGGAAATTGCCGGAGAGTATGGTGTAATGAGTATTCCCACGGTAATCGTGTTCAATAAGGGCGAAGTAGTCCAGCAGGCAGTAGGAGTTCAGCCGAAAGAAAAATTGCTGAATATGCTTGAGCAGTATATCACGGAATAATCTGAAAAACCGGAGGATAAGAATGAAAAATTATGTCTGTCTGGTATGCGGATATGTCTATAACCCCAGTGAAAATGAAAATATTCCGTTTGAGAATCTCGCGGCGGACTGGGTTTGTCCTGTGTGCGGGGCCGGAAAAGATCAGTTTGAGCCGGAGTCATAGAAATCAGGCGGATTAGTCCTGGTAAGGGCCGGATTTTTATTGCCAAAAAGGGGCGTAGCCGATACGCCCCTTTTTTTTGGAATATATCTTTATGTTTTTAGTTGTTGGTCTTTTTGAATCACGACTTCTGCCGATAAGTCAGAATAAAGGGGAATAGTGACAGTAAAGAGGCCGAAACAAAAACTTATAATAGGATATAATGCAGGTTAATTAATTCGGCTAATGACTTACGTCGCCTTCGGTTTAGGGCAGCGGTATTTGTAGATTGATTAAGAGGGTAAGGTATCCCTTGGCTAAGCGCAGGTGAAAATCTCTGCGATATTTTCACCTGCAGCCTGCGGGATTAATTCGGCTAATGACTTATGTTCGCTGACGCTCCATAAGTCATAGCCTCATTAAAAGGATTAATAATGGAAATTGCCGGGGGTATTCATTGGACTGGGTTTATTGATTGGGATCTGAGGAGTTTTCATGGTTATTCCACTCCCGCGGGGTCTACTTATAATTCCTTTCTGATCCTTGATGAAAAACCGACTCTGATCGATACGGTGAAGGAATACGGGTATGACGAAATGCTGCGGCGGGTAAGTCGTATTATCGCTCCGGAGAAGATCCGTTATATCATTTCCAATCACACTGAAATGGATCATTCCGGGTCACTGCCCCGGATATTGGAGCTTTGCCCTCAGGCTGAAGTTGTGTGTTCTCCGCAGGGAGCCGAGGAATTGAAGCGGCATTTTAAGCGCGACTGGAAAATGAAAGTGGTGAACAGCGGGGATGTTCTGGAGATTGGCAAAAGAAAGTTTCGTTTTGTTCTCATGCCTATGGTCCATTGGCCGGATTCAATGAGCACCTATTGTGAGCCGGACGGGATCCTGTTTTCCAATGATGCTTTTGGCCAGCATTTTGCCAGTCAGGAACGGTTCGCGGATGAGATCGGTACTGAAGTGATTATCAAAGAGGCAACTAAGTATTATGCTAACATTGTCTTGCCTTACGGTGGCCAGGTGGAGAAAGTTTTAACCGCGGTAAAAGACCTGGAGCTCAGTCAGATCTGCCCTTCGCATGGGCTGATCTGGAGAAAATCGGAGGACCGGAGAAAAATTCTTGGTCTGTATAAAAAGTGGGCAGCCTATGAGAGTGAATCCCGGGCCGCGATAATCTATGATACCATGTGGCATTCCACGGAAAAGATCGCCAATCGGCTGGCCTGGTTGCTGGAAGAAGCGGGGGTGATAACGGATAAGATAAATCTTCAGCACACGCACATTTCGGATGTTATGACTGCGGTAATGCGCAGTCGTGCGGTGATTGTCGGGAGTCCGATTCTTAATAATAACGTTCTGCCCAGCGTGGGCGCGCTGCTTGTTTACCTGCGGGGGCTGAAGCCGCGGAATCGGTTCGGCTTTTGTTTCGGTTCCTACGGCTGGTCGAAGATCGGATTCCGCTGGCTGGAGGATTCATTGCGGGAGGCTGGAATGGATCTGCCGGAGGAGGGCGCTTATTTCCGGTTTGTCCCGGACGCTGAGGAGATGGGCAGGCTGAAACGGATATCGGATTCTGTCGGCAAATTAGTCATCAAGTAAGGAAGGAATATTGCTAATGGAAATAAAGTCATTCAGTTCGCGTGAGATACTGGACCTGATTATCCGGGTTGAAGAGAATGGAAGCCGGTTTTACGGCCGGCTCGCGGATAAGACCCAAAGCCGGGAGTACCAGAGTATTTTCCGGTATTTTCAGGAACAGGAACATCAGCACAAGATTATCTTTGAAGAGATGCTGGCTGAGATTGATAATGGAAACGTGTTTGATTTTGGAGCCGGAGAATATGACCGGTATTTCAGCTCTGTGGCGGAAGGAATTGTGTTTACCGAGGAAAAGCTGAAACAGGAAGAATTTATGACAGACATTCCAGCCGCGCTGGAGCTGGCAGTGCGGATAGAGAAGGAATCAATTGAGCTTTATTCAAAACTGCGGGACCTGACCCGTCCGGAACGTCATCCGCTATGGGAACGGATCATTAGAGAAGAAGAAAAACATCTGGAACAGTTTACCAGGCTGAAACGTGATATTGCCAAGAGAGGTGAGTAAAATGAATGTAAAGGTCTATTCAACTCCGGCCTGTCCCTATTGCCGCATGGCTAAGCAGTATTTATCGGGAAAGGGAATCAGCTATGAGGAATTCGATGTCTCGGTAAATCAGAACGCGGCGGAAGAGATGATCGATATGTCCGGGCAGATGGGGGTGCCGGTAATCGCGGTTGACGGGGAATACGCGGTGGGTTTTGATCAGCCGAGGATAGACTCTCTTCTGGAAAAGCATAAATCAGACTGAGCCGATAATCCGCGCGGCCTGAAGCAGGTCCGGGGCGATAAAGTCCGGAATCCGGTTCGGACTCAGTTGCCATTTGGTTTCCGTGCCGCGGTTGAGCAGGATAGTGCGGCAGCCGGCCCGGCGGCCGGCCTCAACGTCATTCAGGATGTCTCCGATCATCCAGGAACAGCAAGGGTCTGCTCCCAGTTCAGACGCGGCACGAATTATAAGCCCGGGCGCGGGTTTGCGGCAGCCGCAGGTCATGGTGTAATTCGGGATCTTGCCCTGGGGGTGATGTGGACAGTAGTAAAAACCATCAATTTGGATACCGGCATTTGACAGTACTGTTTTAAGCTCAAACCAAACCGCGGTTAGATTTTTTTCCGGAAAGAATCCCAGCGCGACACCGGGTTGATTGCTGATAATGGCCAGCCGAAATCCCAGCGCCTGGAATCGGCGTAACGCGAGAATTGTCTCTGGCATAAGCTTGATTCGGGACACATCGGTGTTATAGGGAATATCCTGAATAAGGGTTCCGTCTTTATCCAGGAATACGGCTTTAAGTTTCTTATGCATAGAGATATTCTTTCATATCTAAGATGGATTTAAATACTGTCGGAATCCGCTTTTTTCCGGCCGA
>JAGYOO010000161.1 GCA_018399295.1 Candidatus Omnitrophota bacterium
GAGCACGGCGCGCAGCGAATTTTCCATCAGGATCTCTTTTTGCTCAGCAATGACCGGGGCGGTCTGACGGTAGATCAGTCCCAATACCGCGGCACAACATAGTGCAACAGTCATAAGGGCCCCGCTAAGTCTCAACATGGATTATCCTCTCCTGTTCAATGTTAACTTCTACTTAATTTTAACATAAATCAACTTAACTGCAGGATAAATATTCTTCAATTTCGTTTACGATAAATCCGTTCGTTCAGATCATAGATTTCAAACAGATCCTCCGCCACCCCCAGCATTGCCTCCACTTTTCCGGCCACCAGAAATCCGCCGGGATTCAGCGATCTGTGGATGTTTTCGTATACCTTTCGCTGGAGTTCCTTTTTAAAATAAATAACCACATTGCGGCAAAATACCAGATCCATCAAACGGGGAGCCGGGTCGGAGATCATATTATGCCGGCGAAACTCTACCAAATCCCTGAACAGCGGTTTAACCGTTAACCTGTCTTCTTCAATCTTATTAAAAATACGATGTTGCTGCTTTTCATTTAAGCCGCTTAATTCCTTGCGATGATAACATCCTTTTCGAGCGACAGCAAGAGCGTCTTCGTCGATATCAGTAGCGAGTACGCGCAATTTAAACCCCTTGAACAGTACAGTGTGAAAAATAGAGGCAATTGAATAAGGCTCTTCTCCGGTCGCGCAACCGGCGCTCCAGATCCGGATAAGGTGAGAACTTGGGCGTTTTTTTATCTCCAGGATCTCCGGCAGGATCCGCAGGCGGACCTTTTCAAAGGTTTCCGGATTACGAAAAAATTCAGAGACATTTATCGTCATTACCCCTAAAAGCCGATCTAACTCCTGTGGATCGTTATGCAGAATCTCGATATATTTTGCAAAAGATTTGACCGAGTGCGCGTGAAGACGGGTAACGATCCTCCGCCTCAGACACTTTGGCCGGTACTGTCGAAAATCCAACCCCCGCAACCGGTATATCTCCATCAGGATCCGGTTAAACGCGGCCAGCTCACCCTGGCTCATGTCATCAAACCGGATAAACAACTTGTAATCACTCTTGTCTTTTTTATCCATTTGATCCATTAGACGTTCAAATTATGCCGGGGGCTCTTTTTTATAATCTCCAGAGCCTTGACCAGCTCCCGGATAATGTCCGCCTGAAACTGGACCTCCGTCTCTTTTATCTTAGTCATTATCCGGCCCTTATCAGTAACAATATATTTCGCCGGAAGCCGGTTGAGAACCAGGGCCAGGGCATCCTTGCGGCAATGCTCGCATTTGCAAACATCCTCCCGGTCTACCAACATCCGGCCCAGGGCCTCGTCCGCCACCAATTCCATATAATTCCTTAATTCCATATCTCCCCCTTCGTGTTTTAACGACGAATATACCTTTTTCCGGGCATCTCGCTTATAATCCCCTGCATTTGCAGCGTCAGCAGTTCACAACAGACCTGGCTTAGGGTCATTCCGCTTTTTTTTATCAGCTCATCAATATGCGTCGGCGAATCATCTAAGAACCGGAGCAGGCCCAGGACAGACACGAAATCAGGCGACGCTGGCTGTTCTTCAACCAGACACAGCCCCAGTTCTTCAATAACATCCGGCGCGGTCTCGACCAGAGCGGCTCCCTGTTTTATTAAAGAATTCGTACCTCCGGCGTTAACCGAACCGGCCGGACCGGGAACGGCAAACACGTCCCGCCCCTGCTGCAGGGCCAGGTCAGCGGTAATCAATGACCCGCTGCGTTTGGCTGCTTCGACAACCACAACTGCAAGAGAAAGACCGCTGACTATCCGGTTGCGGCGCGGAAAGTTTTCTTTTTGAGGAGAAGCGGTCAAAGGAAATTCACTGATAAGCGCGCCAGCGGCAACGATTTTTTCAGCCAAACCGGTATTTTCCCTCGGGTAAATAGAAAGCAGGCCGCTTCCTAAGACCGCCACAGTCGGACCACCCGCGTCCAATGCCCCCTGATGCGCCGCGCTGTCGATCCCCCGGGCGAGGCCGGAGACAACACAGACTTTGGAAGCAGCCAGTCCGGCCCCCAGCTTCCGAGCGATCCTTAATCCATAAATCGAAGCCCGCCGGCAGCCGACCACAGCCACCGCCGTCTCTTTCAGGATCCCTGGATCGCCTTTTCCATAAAGCACCGGCGGCGGATCGTAGATCTGTCTTAATCTCTCCGGATAAAGTTCATCCAAGGGGGTTAAGACCCAAAACCCGCCGCTGTTCAGCAATTCCATCTCCCTCTTGAGAATATCCGAATCCGGAAGGGAAAGAATCAGGGCCGCTGTCTCCGGTTTCCGGGAGAAAACCTCTCTTAGCTCCGACTCCGGCGCTTGAAAAACAGCCGCCAGCGCCCCGTACTGTTTCCGCAGCCATTCAGCCCGGCGAAAGGATACATTAGCCAGGTTTAAGGCAATCAGGGCTTCTGTGTCACTTATCTTCAATTTCATCCCTAACAAGTTTCAGGATAAGTTCAGCGACTCCGCGGGGATCGATCCCCGACGTGTTTATCTTGAAATCAATTCTATCATAGCAGGGCTGACGCTCTTCCAAAAGCTTTTGAATCCGCTCGGCCTTATCCTTCACGTTCAAAAGGGGACGGTCGACGTTAATCCGGATCCGATTCACGATATCTTCCACCGTGGCCTGAAGACAGACCACGACCCCAGCCTGCTTTAAGCATTGGATATTAGTCTCATCCAGAACCACGCCTCCGCCGCAGGAGATCACCCGGTTTCCAGCCTGACTGACCTCGTGGACCATTCGATGCTCTAATTGACGAAAATAGAGCTCTCCTTTTGTGAAAAATATCTCTTTTACCGAAATCCCTTCCTCTCTTTCAATCAATTCATCCAGATCGATAAACTCCGCCCCCAGTCTTTCCGCCAGAATCCTTCCGACAGTCGACTTTCCCGTACCCATAAACCCGACCAGAGCAATATTTTTCATAATCCCGTTTTTGCCTTTTACTTCCCGATGCAGAATCGGGAAAAAATAGATCCCAGCACCTCTTCCCCCAGATCTTCGCCCAGAACATCACTCAAGGCATCCAGGGCCTGCCGCAGTTCGAAAGCAACACATTCCTCGTAACCAAAGTCGCGAAGGATGCCCAGGGCCCGTTTCACCGCACTTTGGCATTCCTCCAGCAACTGCTTATGACGCAGGTTGATCACCTGCGGTAACTCATCTTTCCTGATCCGACCCTTAAAAAAAAGTTCGCTGATACCGGTCTTCAGCTCATTCATCCCGTTTCCACTCAAGGCGGATACTTTTATTACCAGGGCCACTGGCATCAGTTTCCGGATCTTTCCCGGTTCGATCTTCCCGGCCAAATCGCTTTTATTCAAGCAGACTATTATCTTCCTGGTCTTTATTTTTTCAACGATGGCCCGGTCGGAATCACTTAACGGCCGGGAACCATCCAGCACAAACAGCACCAGATCAGCCTGATCCAGCATTGTCAAACTTCTCTGCACGCTGGCCTGTTCGATAACGCAGACGCTGTCAGTGATCCCCGCGGTGTCTGCCAGTCTCACCGGCACCCCGTTAATATTAAGCGTCTCCTGCACCACGTCCCGCGTGGTGCCGGAGATATGGGTAACCAGGACCCGTTCATAATCAAGAAAGCGATTCATCAGGCTGGATTTACCGGCATTCGGCGAACCGACAAGCACAACGTTTATTCCTTCCTGCTGTCGGATCCCCCGTTCAGCGTCCTCAAGCAAATCATCAAGTTCCTGAGATATTTTTTTTAATTCTTTCTCCAGCCGGCCTCGTTCCAACGGTTCAAGATCCTCTTCCGGAAAATCGAGTCCGGCCTCAATCCCGCCCAGGGCCGCGGTCAACCCATTACGCAGGCTTACCAGTCTGCCGGAAAGAGAACCTTTCAGAAGATTCAAAGCGGCATCAAGAGCAGATTCGGTCCGGGAATGAACGACGTTTAAAACTGCCTCCGCCTGCGTAAGATCAATTCTGCCGTTAGAAAAAGCACGCAGAGTAAACTCGCCGGGATCCGCCATTCGGGCGCCCTGCTTTAAAATCAATTCGAGTATTCTCCGGGCTGAGACT
>JAGYOO010000162.1 GCA_018399295.1 Candidatus Omnitrophota bacterium
TCACAATCCAGCCGTCGGAGTTTGCCAAGTTTACGGTGATCGTCTACCTGGCCGACTATCTTTCCCGAAAGAGGCAGAGGGTAAGAGAGTTCGCGCGAGGGTTTTTTCCGGCCCTTGCCGTTGTCGGTGGGGTTTCCCTGCTTATTCTGCTTCAGCCGGATATGGGGACTACTCTGGTCATTTTTTCAGTTTCCTTCCTGATGTTTTTCTGCTCTGGTGTGCGTTTGACGCACATGCTCTCAGTGGTGATCAGTTCCCTGCCCTTGGTGTACGTGCTTATCTTCAGCGTTCCGTATCGGAGGCGCCGGGTTCTGGCCTTTCTTAATCCCTGGGAAGATCCTCAGGGAGCGGGATTTCAGATCATCCAGTCACTGGTGGCTCTGGGTTCGGGGGGGCTGCTTGGAGTCGGCCTTGGGCAGGGAAAACAGAAATTGTTTTATCTGCCCGCGGCATACACTGATTTTATCTTTTCAATAATCGGAGAGGAGATGGGGTTTGTCGGTAGCGCTGGCGTACTGATCATTTTTTCTCTTTTTCTTTTCTTCGGGCTCCGGATCGCGCTCGCGGCCCGGGACAGCTTCGGACGGCTGCTCGCGTTCGGTCTGTTGAGTTGTCTGGCTCTGGAGGGGATTGTCAATATCGGGGTTGTAACCAGTATGCTGCCCACGAAAGGCCTGCCGTTTCCATTTATAAGTTACGGTGGGACATCTCTGGTGTTTAACATGTTATACGTCGGGCTGATCCTGAATATCGGTAAAAATGAATAAAATAAAGATCCTGATCTGCGCCGCCGGTTCAGGCGGACATATCTACCCGGCGCTGAGCTTGGCCGAGGAGCTGTCCCGGCAGCTTGACTGTCGTCTCCGGTTCCTGACTTCAGGAAAAAAACTGGAAACAAAACTGTTTGAGAACGTTCCTTATCTAGTTGAGTACGTTTCCATCTTAAGAATACCGCGTTTAAAAATAAGGAACGCGGTTATTTTACCTTTTCAGATACTCTTTTTTCTGCTAAAATTTACATCAGGAAGTCTGATTATTATATTTAACCTGTTGCGGCATAAAGATGATATGGTAATTGCCTTCGGCGGTCTCAATTCCGTTGTCCCGGTGCTGGCCGCCAAAATACTGGGAATCCCCACTTTGATCCATGAGCAGAACGCGATTCCCGGAAGAGCAAATCGTCTGCTCGGACGGTTCGCGGACCGGATCGCGGTGGGCTTTCCCGCGACAGTTCAGTGTTTCGACAGTCGAAAAGCCGTGTTTACCGGCAATCCGCTTCGATCGAGTCTGAAAAGGATCGACTGGCAAACCGCCGTAAACCGGTTCGGTCTTAATCCGGATAAACTTACCCTGCTGGTGTTCGGAGGAAGTCAGGGGGCGCGCTTTCTGAATGAGGCGATAATAAAGGTTTTTTCCGGTCTTAACGTGAAAGAACGCTCGCTATGGCAGGTAATTCATATCTGCGGTGAAGCCGGGCCCAGCGAAATCCACGCTTTATACAACTCTTTGGGAGTCGACAGTCGTGTATATGCTTTTCTTCAGGAAATGGAGTTCGCCTACAGCGCTTCCGATTTGGCGGTCTGCCGGGCCGGGGCGATGACTCTTGCCGAACTTGAGTTCTTTAAACTCCCCGCGATAGTCGTGCCTTATCCTCTGGCCGGTTCGCATCAGGAAAAAAATGCCGCGTGTTTTGCCGGGCAGGGAGGCATTGTTACACTTCGTCAGTCCGCGGGAACCGTCGGCCGGTTGACGGACCTGGTCCGGGAACTGGGAGAAGATGAGGAACGCAGAGAGCGGATGAAGTCGGCACTGCGAAATAATATGTCTGTAAATCCCGCGGTTAATCTGGCGCGTCTGGCCAGGGAAATGATCCGGCAATGAACGGAAAGAAAGATATTAACTCCTATACCAGTTATCATTTTATCGGAATCGGCGGAGAAGGGATGAGTGCCCTGGCGGAATTACTCCTGGACGCGGGGAAAAAAGTATCCGGTTCGGATATCAATGATAACCGCTGGACTCGACTGTTGCAGGAACGAAAGGCTCGGTTGTTCAAAGGGCATTGCGCGGAGAATCTCGCTTCTGTGGAAGCGGTTATTTATTCCTCCTGTATCCGGGAAGATAACCCGGAGCTGGTCGCGGCCCGCGAGCAGGGTCTTCCGGTATATAAACGGGCCGAACTTCTGGCCGGACTGATGACCTTGCGGACTGGTGTGGCAGTGGCCGGGGCTCACGGTAAGACCACTACCTCCGCGATGCTTGCCGTTGCCTTGCAGGGGTGCGGCGTTTCCCCGTCTTATGCCATCGGCGCGGCAGTGTCCGGCCTGGGAGGAAACGCGGCCTGGGGCAAAGGAGAGTATTTCGTGGCTGAGGCGGACGAGAGCGACGGGTCGTTTCTGGTTCTGCGTCCCCGCGTGGCGGTTATTACCAATATCGACAAGGAACATCTGGACTTTTATCAGGATATTGAGAAGATCATTGCCGCTTATAAACAGTTTGTCTCCGGGATCGAAGAAAGCGGCCTGCTTATCGCTTGGGCGGAGGATCCGTACATCAATAAAGCCGTTAAGGAATTTCGCGGTAAAAGATTGTTTTACGGATTCAGTCCGGCTGCCGATATCCGCGCCGAAAATATCCGAACCGAAGGTTCTGGCTCCCGGTTCTCCTGTTTCTATAAGCAGGAGTCTCTGGGGGAGTTTTGTCTGAGAGTTCCCGGAAGGCATAATGTGCTGAATTTTCTGGCCTGCCTGTGTTTCGTGCGGTACGCCGGGCTTGATTTGCAAAAGATCGGCGCGGTCCTGGCGGGGTTTACGGGGGCTGACCGCCGGTTTCAGATACAGGAGGCCGGGCCGGTTACGCTGGTGGATGATTACGCGCATCATCCGACCGAGATCGCCGCGACGCTCAACGCCGCGCGTGGCTTTACCCAGGGGCGTGTGATTGTCGTATTTCAACCCCACCGGTTCAGCCGCAGTAAATTTTTGATGGAAGAATTCGGCGTTTGTTTTTCTGAATCCGATTCCGTGGCGATTACTGATATTTACGCGGCGCATGAGATCCCCCTCGCCGGTGTAGCCGGGGAAGGGATCTGTGCCCGGATTAATCAGAGCGGACATCCTGACGCGAATTTCGTTCCCCGCGCCGGGATCAAGGATTACCTTCTGAAAAAATTAAGACCGGGCGATCTCCTGCTGATGCTCGGAGCCGGAAATATCATCGAACTGAGTCGGGAAATAGCATTTTTTTTGAAGACCGCGGCTGCCGGCGACAGGATCCTGGCCAACGGACTTTGTTTGAATTTTCGGGGAGAGGTAAAGCTTTCCGAGCCGTTGGCCGCCTATACCAGTATGAAGGTGGGCGGCCGGGCGCGATTTTTCCTTATGCCGGAAAATCCCGCGGACCTGGTGAACGCGCTGCGTTTTTTTTCAGAAAAAAGAATACGGGTTCTGGTGCTCGGACGCGGTTCTAATCTTTTAATAACCGACGGCAGTCTCGATGCCGCGGTGATCCATCTTTGCGCGCCGTCTTTCCTCTTTGTCCGGAACAGTCCTTCCGGCCTGTACTGCGGCGGGGGCACGCCAAACTCCCTGATTCTCGGCCACTGCGTTCGCTATGGTTTAAGCGGAGCGGAGTTCCTTGCCGGGATCCCCGGCACTATCGGAGGCGCGGCGATTACTAATGCCGGTGCCGGGTTCCGTAATGAAGGGGAAATGGGAGGGGGAGGTCAGCTCTCGGACATAGTTGAAAAGCTGCTGATAATGGACCGCAGGGGGAATCTGCGGGTTATCCATTCTTCTCAGGCTGGTTTTGCCTACAGGACATCGGGATTAAGGCCTTACTGTGTCATTGGTCTATGGATGAAACTTGTTCCGTCTTCATCCCAACAGGTAAGCGCCCGGATCCGGGCGCTTTTCCAAAAAAGATTATTTTCCCAGAACGTGGGATTGCCCAATGCCGGCTGCTTTTTTAAAAACCCCGGAGACTCGGCCCAAAGTGCCGGCGCGCTTATCGAACAGTGCCGGTTAAAAGGAAGCGCGATCGGCGCGGTTATGGTCTCCCGGATACACGCTAATTTT
>JAGYOO010000163.1 GCA_018399295.1 Candidatus Omnitrophota bacterium
AATTAGCATGCGATTAGTATCAGCGTCTGTCATAGTAGCACTCATCCACAACCCTATTATGATACAGTAACTGTTAAAATCCCGCTTGCATTCCAGTTGATATTTACTGGGTTCTTGTTTTTCTGCGGCCGGTTGTTTTCTCAAACCGAGGCAAAACGCCTGCCGGATTCGGTTGAGGTGATGGGCGGTGGCGGACAGTTGATGCTGTTTGATCGCAATACAAGCACGCTTTTTGTTTATCGGGTGATGAACGGAAGGCTTCACGATGTATGGCGGGTCGACGCTCCCGGGAAGGACCTGATCGAGCTGAAGTTGCGCGATTTTGAAAAGGAGGAGACAGACTGGCCGAAAACACGTCTTCCTTAAATAAATGAATAAGAAAAATCTACTTATAATCGATGACGACGAAGAGCTGTGCGAAGAGTTGCAGGAGATACTGGAAGATGAGGGATTTTCGGTAAAGATTGCCTTTAGCGGGATTAAAGGGAAGGATCTGTTGGCGAGCGGCGATTTTTCTCTGGTGCTTCTTGATCTGAAACTCCCGGAAATAAACGGGCTGGAGCTTTTGAAATTCGTGCGCCAGACCCGGCCGGAGATGAAGGTCGTAATCATCTCCGGGTACACTCTTCGCCGAGAAGAAAATCAGGGGCAGACTGATTTTGAAAAGGGTTTGCAGGGAGGGACCCTGGAAGAGGCGGACCGGATCGTGAACAAGCCGTTTCATCCGGAAACCATTATTGCCGCGATCAAGGAACTTACGGGGCAGTAATGAAATCTTTTCTGTTTTCCCTCTTTGTCCTGATCGTCGTTGCCGGGTGCGCGGGCCCTCTACAGGAAAGCCGGCTGGCGGATTATTCTAATCTCCAGCTTACAAGGTCCTACCGGGAGATTGACCAGAGGATCGGGTTTTTGGAACAAAAGGACATCCCGCCGCAGTCTTCGCAATACAGTCAGAACATTACCCGCGGCTATCAGCCGCCTTATTCCGGAACCGCGGACCCGTATTTCGAAACCAGAGTGGCGGCCAGAGAACGCCTGGAACGGCTGCGGCAACAGCGGGAGGCGCTGGCACGGGAAATGCGTCGCCGGGGGCTGCGGCCAGAGGATTTTGAAAGCGAGGATGGCTTATGAGACTGTTAAGTACGGCATTTGAAGATTCACTGCCTATCCCGGAAGAACATACCTGCGTGGGCAATGATATAAATCCGGAACTGAGAATTTAGGATGTGCCGGAACGCGCGAAGTCGCTGGCGCTTATCCTGGATGATCCGGATTCTCCCAGCGGCACCTTTGTTCACTGGGTATTGTATGATATTGATCCGAAAACAAATTTGATTGAGGAGAACAGCGAGCCCGGGACCAGCGGAATAAATGATTTTAAAAAAACCGAATATAGCGGGCCCTGCCCCGGCTCGGGCAAGCACCGTTATTTTTTTAAACTGTATGCCCTGGATACTCGGCTGGAGCTGCCTCCAGGCAGTGATAAGCAACAGGTAGAGAGGGCCATGCAGGGGCACATCCTGGATCAGGCTGAGCTGATCGGGTTATTTGAAAAATAGAAATCCACAACAACAAACAATAGTAAATTATTGAAAGACGGGTCATTAATATTGTTAAAAAGCCTGATTGTGGATAAGTGGATAAAATGGGGATAACTTTCAGGGGGAGGGTTTAGATATGGCAAAAGTGGCTGTGATCATTGATGATATGTTTGAGGATGTAGAATATACCGAACCGGTTGCCGCTTTGCGCGGAGAAGGTCATGAGACGGTTAACGTCGGGATCAAGTCGGAAGGAAGCGTGGTAAAGGGAAAAAAGCTGGGCACAGAAGTGAAGATCGATCGCAAGGTCTCAGATGTCTCTGGCAATGATTTTGACGCACTGCTGATTCCTGGGGGGTATTCTCCCGATCATCTGCGTGCGGACAAGGACGCGATACGGTTCACTCAGGAGATGATGGAGGCCCGAAAGCCGATATTTTCGATCTGCCATGCCCCGCAGCTGCTTATTTCCGCGGAATTGATCTATGGCAAAAAGATCACCGGCTGGAAATCGGTGATCCAGGACATTAAAAACGCGGGCGCTGAGTTTGTAGATGCCCCGGTAGTGATCGACGGCAATCTTATCAGCAGCCGCGGCCCGCGGGATCTGCCCCGGTTTAATGACGCGATCAAGGACAAGCTGAGGTCAATGGTATCGGCGTAAGAAAGTTTATTCCGGTTGGGATCAGGTATATAATGTACTGCAGGGGGCCAACAGGTCCCCTGTAGTTTATAGCCGGAAAGGATTTGGAAATAATGGAATATCCTTCGTTGACGCAGGCCCTTAAACAGGCGGCAAAAGATTTTCCAAACCGGGAATGTGTCAGTTTTTGGGGCCGGGGGGCCGAGTCCGGCCGTCAAATAACCTACAAGGATTTTTATGCCCAGGCCCTGTCTGTCGCCGACTGGCTGGTAAAAGAGGCCGGGTTGAACAAAGGCGACCGCGTGGCGGTTTGTTTGGATAACCGGCCGGAATGGGGAGAGGTCTACTTCGGAATCCAGTTTGCCGGAGGAATTGCCGTTCCCATGGATATCCAGGCTGAGTTTCCGGAAATATCCTACATGCTAAAGGATTCCCACTGCCGGATATTGTTTGCCTCGGCTAAACTTCCCTGGCTGGGTCAGGCGGGAAAAGACCCGGAAGTTCCGGAAAAAATCATTATAATTGGCAGCGAGGAGCCGAAAGGAGAAAAGGAGAGTCCCTTTTCCCGTCTCGCCGGCCGCCAACCCGAGCCGGACTCTTTGCCCAACGCCGCGCCGGACGATCTTGCCTCGATAATCTATACCTCCGGCACAACTGGAGCGCCGAAAGGCGTAATGCTTACCCATCGCAACTTTTCCGCGAACGTCAACAGCATTAAAAAACTTAAACTGCTCTCCGGCCGGGACCGGATCCTGTCGGTCCTGCCGCTGCATCACTCTTATCCGTTTACCGTGACCCTGCTTACACCGCTGTTCACCGGAGCAAGGATCGTCTATCTGGAAAGTCTGCGCGCCGAGGAGCTGCTCAAGGTGCTGCAGCGGGAAAAGATCACCGTGTTTGTGGCCGTGCCCCAGCTGCTGTCGTTTCTGTTAAGAAGAATTGAGGAAAAAATAAATTCCAAAATCGGCCCGGCCCGGTGGCTGCTGGATTTGGCAATTAAAGGCGGCTGGAAGCTTCAGGAGAAAACCGGCTGGGAGATAAACCGGAGGATGCTGTCCTCTCTGCACAGTCAGTTCGGACCGGAACTGCGGTTTTTCGTAAGCGGCGGAGCCCGGCTGGACCCGGAGATCGAGCGCGTGTATTTCCGGTTGGGGTTCAAGGTGATCGAGGGATACGGCTTGACCGAAACGGCCCCGGTGGCGACCTTTAATCCTCTGGAGAAGCCGAAGATCGGCTCAGCCGGAAAGCCATTGCCGGACGTGGAGTTGAAGATCGGGGAGAAGAAGGCGGATGGGGAGGGGGAGATCCTGATCCGTGGTCCGAATCTGATGCAGGGCTACTATCAGCGGGAGAAGGAGACCGCGGAGACACTGGCCGAGGGGTGGCTGCGCACCGGTGACTCCGGCCATTTCGATGCAGGCGGATATCTGTTTATCAAGGGAAGGATAAAAGAGACGATCGTCCTGGCCAATGGCAAGAATATTACTCCGGACGAGGTGGAGACGCACTATCTGCAGAGCAAGTTTATTAAAGAGATCGGCGTGCTTCCGGATGACTTGAATCACTATCTGATCGCGCTATTGGTGCCGGACATGGACGAGTTGCGCAAGAGCGGGCAGGGCAATGTTCAGAATATAATAAAATGGCAGATGGATTATTACTCCCAGCAGCTGCCCGCGTACCGGACGGTAAAAGAGTATGTGCTGAGCAATCAGGAGCTTCCCCGTACCCGGCTGGGCAAACTGCAGCGGTTTAAACTGCCGCAATTGTTTAAAGAAAGCAAGCAGGGCCGGCAGGACATGCCGGATATTGAAGAAGAGCGGCTGTCGGCGCTGGAACAGCAGGTTGTTCAGGTTTTGAAACAGACCCGGGGCCGAAAAAAAA
>JAGYOO010000164.1 GCA_018399295.1 Candidatus Omnitrophota bacterium
CGACGTCGCGGCCCACGCACTCGCCGGCACCAATACCAAAAACCGCCTTTTAGGCGGTTTTTGTCCTTATGCACTGATTGAATCTTTTTCTTTTTGGTTTCCGTCCCCCTGTTTTACACGGTATTAGTTTTTTAAAGGGCATGATTATTGCAAGCCTTCGGTCGCGTGGTATTAACTGAACCGGGGTATTTATGGGAATGAAGATCTATCTGCTGCCATTGGCCGCGATTGCTATAATGATGATTAATTCGACAATTGTCGCGGACAAACCACCTCTTTGGGCCCAAACAGATTCAGCCGAATTCTTTATTGAGGGCAGAGTGGAACAAATCTCTGAAGACGAAACATACATGATCATCAACGGTAAAAAGATATGCACGGATAACAATTTTGTCCGGGTACACCGGGTCGAAAAAGACAATCTGGTAAAGATAATCGTCGAAAATACCGGAAAAGAGCTGGTGGCCAGGGACTATAAGTATATTGTTGACTGTCCCTGAAAAAATTTTTATTTGACATGACGCGGAAAACCATTAAAATTGAATAGGAGATAAACATATGAAGAAAGATTTCGATCAGGAAAATACTTCGTTGGAAAAACTGGAAGAGTCTCTTTTGGATGATTATCTGGATGAGATGGATGCTCTGGTTAAAAAATATCCGGAAGATCCAAACCAGACCGATCTGAATGAGGAGTGCCTTAACCGGCTTATTGGAGAGCTGGATGATAATTGGCAGTCTTTTCGTCGGAAATGGGAGAAGAAGTTTTCCGTGCTTTATTCTGAAGGCACCGTTAAGGTGGGAAAAGATAAAGAGGGAATGAGGCATCTGATCATCAAAAGTGACGCTAACGGAAAAGATGTTATCGATCTTACCGTCCCCGAAATTCCGCCCCAGGATTAACCTTTTTCGTCATCAATCGCTTTTTTTTCTTAAAAACGTCCTTGATTTTTTCGGTTAGTATAGTAGAATTGTCTTTAATTTACTTTTGCTTCAATCTTAACCGGAGAAGGAGGATGCAATGACTGATTTTACCCTGGTGGCGCTGACGTTTTTTGGTTCCACCGCGGCCCTTTTGTTCGCAGGCTATCTTACCTTGTACATTCTTCGCCAGCCCGAAGGCAATGATAAGATGCGGGAAATCGCGGCGGCAGTTCGGGAAGGCTCCGCAGCCTATCTTAAACGCCAGTATAGTATTGTCGGCGTTTTTTTCGCTGTTGTATTTCTCATCCTCTTTTACCTGGTTTCCAAAGGGTATCTTGTTGTTTTCGTTCCGTTCGCTTTTTTAAGCGGTGGTCTTTTTTCCGGCCTGGCCGGTTTTATCGGGATGTCCATCGCGACCCGGGCAAGCTCACGTACGGCTCAGGGCGCGATGAAGAGCCTGAACACCGGGCTGAGGATAGCCTTTTCAAGCGGGGCGGTCATGGGACTGGTAGTCGTCGGCCTGGGGCTGCTGGATTTAAGCATTTGGTATTCAATATTGAATTGGTATTATGAAAACAATCCGCTTCCGCACGGTCTGGGGAAGATTGCGGCGATAACCAGTACCATGCTCACGTTCGGGATGGGCGCCAGCTCCATGGCCCTGTTCGCCAGGGTTGGAGGAGGAATCTATACCAAGGGAGCCGATGTCGGTGCCGACCTGGTCGGAAAAGTCGAGGCCGGGATTCCGGAGGATGACCCGCGCAACCCGGCGGTTATCGCCGATAATGTCGGAGATAACGTTGGTGACGTGGCCGGGATGGGCGCGGATCTATACGAGTCTTATGTCGGTTCAATTGTGGCGACAATGGCCTTGGCCGCGGCTGCCGGGCTTGGACTGCGCGGGATAACTGTTCCGCTTATGATGGCGACAGTCGGAGTTATTGCGTCCATTATTGGAACATTTTTCGTGCGTTCGGGTGAAGAGGCGCGGCAGGATGTCCTGTTAAAGGCGTTAAGAACCGGAATTTTTACCAGTGCCGGTCTGATCGCCGTCGCCAGCTTCTTTGTGGTCCGCTGGACCCTGGGCGTGGAGTTTACCGGGATCTACTGGTCGATTATCGCCGGACTGGTGGCCGGATTGATTATCGGGCTTTCCACTGAATACTTCACCTCGCCTAAATATAAACCGACCCGGGCGATTGCGGCGAGCTCGCAAACCGGACCGGCAACTGTAATAATCAGCGGAATGGCAATCGGTATGATCTCAACCGGTATCCCGGTAATCATTGTTGCCGTGGCTATTCTTGCCAGTTTTTATCTTGCCGGCGGAGCGCATAACTATAACCTCGGGCTGTACGGTATTGGTATCTCCGCGGTAGGTATGCTCAGCACCCTGGGGATTACCCTGGCTACCGATGCTTATGGACCGGTTGCCGATAATGCCGGCGGAAACGCGGAGATGGCTGGACTGGGGCCGGAGGTAAGACAGCGCACTGATGCCCTGGACGCGCTGGGCAACACGACTGCCGCTACGGGCAAGGGATTCGCGATCGGTTCGGCCGCGCTTACCGCTCTGGCGCTTATCGTTGCCTACAAGCAGGAGATAAATATTCTGGGCAAGGAGATGGAACTGAGTCTGATGAATCCCCTTGTGCTTGTCGGGCTGTTTCTGGGTGGAATGATGCCGTTTATCTTCTCGGCCATGACCATGCAGGCAGTGGGTACTGTAGCTGAAAAAATAGTAAGAGAAGTCCGGCGGCAGTTTAAAGAAATAAAAGGGCTTATGGAAGGCACGGCAAAGGCGGATTACGCCGAGTGCGTTAAGATCGCTACTGCCGGAGCACAGAGAGAGATGCTGCTTCCTTCCCTGGTGGCGATCATCACCCCGATCCTGGTCGGACTGCTGATCGGCGTCGAGGCGGTCGTCGGATTGCTGACCGGGGCTACGGTCTGCGGATTCGTGCTGGCAGTGATGATGGCGAATTCAGGCGGGGCCTGGGACAACGCGAAGAAGTTTATTGAAGAGGGGCATTTCGGCGGCAAAGGATCGGACGCGCATAAGGCAGGAGTAGTTGGCGATACAGTCGGTGATCCGTTTAAAGATACCTCCGGACCTTCTTTGAACATTCTCATTAAATTGATGAGTATGGTTTCGATCGTGTTCGCGTCGTTTATTGTTGCCAACACTCTGATTAAGTAAGGTCTCGTTTTTCGCCCGGATAGTTCCACAGAACAGTTTACACTGAGCGAGCGAGTCGAGGTAGGTCACACTGACTGAGTCGAAGTGTTCACACTGACTGAGTCGAAGTGTTCACACTGAGCGAGCGAAGCGAGTCGAAGTGGATTATCTGACGGCAAAAGTAAAAGAATATATCCTGTCTGAAAAACTTCCGGGCCGCGGAGAAGGCGTATTGGTCGCCGTTTCCGGCGGCCCGGACTCTGTCTGCCTCCTGCGCGTCCTGGTTGCCCTCAAAGAAGTTTTTTCAAACCGAATTTTTGTCGCCCATTTGAATCATAAGCTGCGTGGCGCGGAGTCTGATGCTGATGAACAGTTCGTGCGAAAGCTGTGCCGGGAGTTAGAGGTTCCCGGGATTTTTCGGAAAATCGATACTCAGACCTTTTGCCGGGAAAAAAAGCTTTCGCTTGAGGAAGCGGCCCGGATGCTGCGCTATGATTTTTTTCTGAAAACCGCCCGCGCTAAAGGCCTCGCGGTTGTGGCCACAGGTCATAATCTTGATGATCAGGCTGAGACAGTGCTGATGCGGCTTTTGCGCGGCACCGGAACTCGCGGACTGGCTGGTATCAGACCGGTAAGCAAGCGGCAGGGAATCCGGATTATCCGTCCGTTGCTTGGAACCGGAAGGGCGGAGATCGTTCATTGGCTGAAGTCGAATAGGATGACCAGCCGCAGTGATTCTTCCAACCGCTCTATGGTTTTTACCCGAAACCGAATCCGAAAAAAAATTATGCCCCTGCTGCAACAGGAGAGTCCGGCTCTTTCGTCGCATCTTATCCGGCTCGCGACTTCCCTGGGCGAGATCGAGGAGTATGTCCAGGCGCAGGCAGTGCGGCATTTCCAAAAAGCGATTATCGAAAAAAAAGACAGGATGATCAGAATCCGCCGTGGCTCTTTG
>JAGYOO010000165.1 GCA_018399295.1 Candidatus Omnitrophota bacterium
CCGACGGAGCCAGGATGGCGGAGTGACCGTCGGCAGGATGACAAGTTGGTCACCGACCGAACAAAGTGAGTGAGGTCGGGGAGTCTAAATCATTAGAAAATTTGCGTGATTTCGCGCAGGGCGGGTTTCTTTGGTTACTTTTCCCAGGGTAAAATTTACCAAGGGTAAATTTCCCTGCTGGACGCCTTTGGCGGTCATTAATCTAAGTGACTCCTGGGGGTGTAAGGGGGCGGGAAAAGCCCCCTGCTTACCTGAAGTTCTTAAAAAAACACAACAAATCAATGAGATCCCTAGATCCTTTAATCCCTGCTAATCATTTTAATCAAATTTTTTCTTTTTATCTGTTCAGTTGAATACAATCATCTCCAACCTGCGCGTCGCGAGCAAAAATCCGGTTTTTATGTTAAAATCAGAGTAAGGGAATGTCGAAAAAAATGGATTTCAGACCTGAAACTCCTTATCGAATATTCAGCCCCATAATCGTATAATGGATTTTCTGTCTGCGTAACTGAACCGGTTATGAAGAAAACAATAAAAAAAATACTCCTCGTCTTTCCTCAGGGAAAGGTCCAGAAGGGAAAGTTCCGTCATTGCGAGCTTCCTATGGGATTGGCTTACCTGGCGGCGGTCCTGCGTTCTGATTATGAGATAAAGGTACTGGACTGCCGGGCGAAATTTCAGTCGTTTTCTCCACCCGGCCTGTGGGAACACTACGGATACTCCATGGAACAGATCGAGTCAAAGATCAGGGAGTTCTCTCCGGACGTGGTGGGGATCAGCTGTCTGTTCTCGTATGTGTTTCCCGAAGTTTCCCGTATCTGCGCTCTGGCGAAACAGGCCGCTCCGGATTGCGTGACAATAATCGGGGGCCCGCATCCGACGTTTCTGGCAGAGCGGATCCTGGAATCATCGCGGCATATTGATTTTATCGTCATGGGAGAAGGGGAGAGGACATTTCCGGAACTTCTGCGCCGGATAAGCCGCGGCGAAGACTTCTCTGATCTGCCCGGAATCGGTCTGCGCGTGAACGGAAAATCCCGGATGAATTCCCGGGCCCGGCTGATCGAAGACCTGGATGGTATCCCGTTTCCGGCCCGGGACTTGTTTCCTCTGGATTTTTACAGGGAGAATGCCGTTCCCTTCAGCGGCACCTTCAGCAGCGCGCATAACGCTCCCGTAATCACCAGCCGCGGCTGCACTGCCTCCTGCTTATTCTGTGCCTCCCGAAATTTCTGGGAAAACAGCTTTCGGAAACGCTCTGCCGCGAATGTGCTTAATGAGATCGAGGATCTGGTAAAGAACTTCGGAGTGAAGGAGATACAGTTTATTGATGATAATCTGACTCTTGATCCAACGCGCGCCCGGATGATTTTTCAGGGGATCATCGACAGGAAACTCGATATCCAATGGTGCGCTCCGAATGGGATCGCGGTGTGGACGCTTAATGACGGACTTCTGGAGCTGATGCGAGCCAGCGGCTGCTACGAGCTTATTGTTGCCTTTGAAAGCGGGTCACAGCGGGTCATTGATGAAATCATCAAAAAACCGCTCAAAATTGAACAGGCCCAGCGGATGGTAAAAAAAATGAAACAGCTGGGCATGCTGGTTAACTCGTTCTTCATTGTTGGCTTTCCCGGTGAAACCCTGGCGGAGATTCGCCAGACTATCAGATTCGCCCGGCGCATGGATTTTGACGGGGCTGACTTTTTTATAGCTAATCCCACTCCCGGCTCAGAACTGTTTGATGTCCTGAAAGAAAGAGGGAATATCTCCGATGATTTTGAATTCGATCAGGTCGAATATCATCTACCTAACTTCGATGGCAATGACTGGACAAGGCAACAACTGCAAAAGCTGGTCCGGTTTGAATTCAGTCTGTATCTTGTTCGGGTCTTAGTTCGGCACCCGCTGCGGTTTTTTCGGAAATACGGAAAGCTCTTATTCCGCCACCCGCTCCGGTCCCTAAAGACATCGCTGGCAGTTTTGAGAAAATGATAGCTCGCTGGCGCGCTTCGCTATCATAGCATCTTAGCATCTTAGTCGTAACTCGCTATCGCTCGCAGCATCTTAGTCACTATCATCTTTGCAAAAGATTAACAGAGTACTAAACACATCCATAACGTGAAACTCGTAAAGCGCCAGCGAGCCTCCATGCGCTATGCGCATGACTAAGATGCCAAGATGCTTGCCCTGAACGAAGTTAGGGCTACGAGCAAAGTGAGTATGCTGTTTTTGCTTTTCTGCGCGAAGCGCAAGACTAAGATGCTAAGATGCTAAGATGCTAAGAGGCTCGCCCTGAGCGAAGTCGAAGGGCTAAAATTCTAAAAAATATGAAAAAATTAAAAATTTGCCTCGTCTTCCCCCCCGTAGTTTTTTCGCGGGAAAGTCCGAAGCAGATAATGCCGCCTTTGGGGATAAGCTATCTCGCGGCGTTTCTGCGGCCGGAGTTTGATGTCAGTCTTCTCGACGCGGCGATCGAGGGGTACGGTATCGAGAGAAGGCTTGATAACGGATTTCTGGTTTACGGACTTCCAGAAGACGAGATATGTCAGCGGGTCCTCGCCCTGAATGCTGATATTGTCGGTATATCCTGCCTGTTTTCGAGCCAGTTTCCGGTTGTCGCGAAGATCTGTGAAAAGATTAAATCCCTGTCTCCGCGAACCGTAACCATCGTCGGCGGAACACATCCTACGTTTATGACTGAGGAATGTCTTTCCGGTCCTGGTATTGATTTTATTGTTAGAGGTGAAGGAGAGGTGACACTGCGGGAGACGGCCCGCAGATTATCCGCCGGACGCTCCTGTGAAGATGTCCCGGGACTATCTTGGCGCGAAGGAAAGGTTATCCGGACCGGTCCGGATCAAAGACTTATCGATAATCTTGATGAACTTCCGTTCCCGGCGCGGGACCTGCTGCCGCTTTCGCGCTATTTTCGCGTCAATCTGCCCATGGGGCTGATCTGCCGGAAAACGCCATCAATAAACATCATCACCTCCCGCGGCTGCGCGTACGACTGCGCCTTCTGCAGCTCATGCCGGTTCTGGGGAAATCGCTTTCGGCCGCGATCTCCGGAAAACGTGCTTGCCGAGATGGAACAGCTTAAAGAACTGGGCGTAAGAGAGCTTAAGTTCTTTGATGATAATCTAACTCTTGACCGCTCAAGGGCCGAAAAGATCTTTCAGGGCATGATTGCCCGAAAATTAAATTTTTCCTGGAATACTCCAAATGGAATTGATGTTCGCACCCTGGATCGCGGCCTTATCCGGCTGATGAAAAAAAGCGGCTGTTATGAGGTGACCTTAGCCGTGGAAAGCGGTGATTCGAACGTGCTAAGGACCATCGTCAATAAGTCGTTCGATCTGGCTGAAGTCGAACGCAAGGCTCAGTTGATAAAACAGGAAGGCCTGGGCACATACGGTTTTTTTATTATCGGATTCCCCGGCGAAACCCACGACCAAATAGAGAAGACCTTAAAATATATCTATCGCCTCCGGCTGGATCGGATATCACTGTTCATTGCCAACCCGCTGCCCGGAACCCGCTTGCGCGAAATCTGTCTGGAAAGGGGCTATATTAATCCCGGAGAGGCGGACAGTCTTGACTTTTTCCAGGCACGGTTTTCTACCCAGGAGTTTGATCAAAGGTGGCTGGAGTCGCGGCGCCGTTCCTGTTACTGGAGCTACAACCTGCAACTGCTTCTGAGAAATCCGTTTAAATTCTTTAGTAATTATAGTATATTTATAAAAAGACCTTTCTTGCTCGCGCGAGTCGTGGTTGATAAACTGTTTCTCCCGCTTTTACGAAATGGATATAAGTAAAACTTCGTCTGTTCCAGGAAAAGGATTTCGCTTGGCCCTGTTCGGGGTCCTGCTGTGCGCCTTTTTCCTCCGCCTTGTTTACCTCTACCAGTATCAGGACAGCATTTTTTTTACCAGCCCTGTCATCGATGCCCTTTCCCATTTTAAATACGCTGAATGGTTTCAGGCCGGAAACTGGCTGGGGGAGGGAATCGTCGTTGCCCGCACCCCGGGTTATA